>JAOZLS010000226.1 GCA_029934705.1 Bacteroidales bacterium
TCAACGCTAACTAACTAGCCATTTGGTCGCATCATCAATACTACTAAAATACCTTGTTTTTTCAATAGTATCAGCATGCTCTTCGTTTGTTTGTTCAATACTAACTTCTTCAAAAATATCTTCTGGAACAATAAAAGCAGCTTTCTCAACTTGACTTATCAACTTTGAAGCAATATTTTGCCCTACCCATTCTTGTAATCCAACTGGAATTACTTTATTTATTCCAATTGAATCTATAAGGAATTTTTTTGCATCTTTATTAAATTTTTCAACAAAAATCAGCATTTCTTGTTTATAATTTTCATCGGTCATATCTGCATTTGAATTATGCCACGTCTGTTTCATAACTTTTGTATCACTCTGATATGATACTGTCGAAAATTTTGATTTGTATAATTCTTTTTTTTTGCATAATTATATATTTAAAATTCAATATAAACTTGTACAATTATTGTTCCAAATAAAGTTGTATTACTACAAATTATGCAAAAAAAAGAATTATAATAGAAACATGTACTTCTTATTAGTGCTTGTGTCCTTCTGGTCCGTGAACATGTCCGTGTTCAAGCTCTTCTGCTGAAGCATCTCTTACATCAAAAACAGAACCTGTAAAGTATAAATCTTGACCAGCCATAGGGTGATTAAAATCTATTTTTACTTCAGCATCCATAACTTCCATTACACGTCCGTTAAACTTGTTTCCTTTTTCGTCTTGCAAAGGAATTATATTATCAACTGTTAATAATCCTTCTTCCATTTTTCCTTCTACTTCAAATGCTGTTTTAGGAATATTTACAATATTTTCTTCCATAAATGCACCATAAGCATCAGCAAAACCTAATTTGAATTGAAATTTATCGCCTTTTGCTAATTCTTTTAAATTAGATTCAAAACTAGGTAACATCATTCCGTTTCCATAAATAAATTCCAGTGCAGTGTCTTCTTTTGCACTTTCAACTATCTCACTTTCGTGACTCTCTTTTCTTAAATCGTATAATACCGATACTATCTTGTTTTTTTCTATTTTCATTTTTCTGTTTTTTTAATAAAGTGCAATTATACAGTTATAGTTTGTGAAATAAAAATATAATTGTATTAAAGTGAAATCTTGTCAACTCCTAAAAGTAAAAACTCGTAATTTAGTCATCGGGCGAATCACATAATCACCTAACCGTCAGACAACTAGATATTTAAGTTTTGTTAAAAGATTCAAACGATGACTTTTGGGAATTAACTTGTTTGCAATGGTTTACTTTTTTGAGAATGTATTTTTTTAGTAATAAAAACACCAATAATACCCAAAATAACAAGACCTACTGAAATCATTTCGGCTTGTGTTACTTCAAGGTTTCCTATTTTAAATACGTTGTTTATTCTTATTGATTCAATTAAGAAACGCTCTATTCCCGCAAAAATAAGGTAGAATGAGAATAGCATTCCTGGAACTTTTATTTTCTTTCTAATAGAAAAAAGTATTCCAAAAACAATAAGCATCATAGCTGTTTCATACAATGGTGTTGGAAATACAGGATTTGCTAAAACATGACAGTGGGTCCATTCACAAGCAGGAATTATTACTCCTTCGTTAATAATATTATGCGGATAATTGTATGCCCATGCCCAATCTGGCAGCCAACTTAGCCAACCTGGCTTTGGGTTTAAATTATCAATTCCCCAGCAGCCATCGCCAGAAACCTGGCAACCAATACGACCAATTGCATAAGCTAAAGGCATTGTAACTGCACCAATATCAAATACATGAATTGGAGGAATTTTATTTCTTTTAACATAAATTGTAACGGCAATTGCTCCAACAATTAAACCACCAAAAAATGTTAATCCACTAAACGAAAAAAGCGACTCCATTGGGTGTGCTATTAAATCGTCTAAATTTTCTAAATTATGAAAAAGCTTTGCTCCCAAAAGACCGAAAATTCCTGCTACTACGAGAATATTTCCTGCTAATTGGTGAGGTCTTACTTTTTTTTCTTGCCAAGCTGGTGTTTCTATTCTTAATTTATTTTTTTCGTACCACGACATAAATATAGAGAGTGCTGCAAAGGCAAAACCACCAAGCCAACTACCATCTGTTGATAAAATAAAGTCCTGAGGACTAGCAACAAATTCTGAATATCGTAAAAAAGCATCGACTAATTTAAAACCTACAACAAAACCAAAAAGTCCTGAGATTGTTAGCTCTTTTACTGTAGCTTTTGCTCCAACATATACTTTTTTTGTAATAACATGAAAAATTCCTTCCGCTTCTTTTCTTTTCATTTCTTTAACAACAATCCAAATTCCAATAAGGAATGCTGTTGCTACAAAAAAGCCATAAGATTGTATTGGAAGTGGTATATTTAAACCTAACACTTCTCTTAAAAAATCACTTATAGTAGGATACATTATACTTTAATTTTCTGTGTAATTTTATTTATTTAATAGCTCTTTTACTTTGGAAGAAATTGTTTTGCCATCGGCTTTACCTGCTAATTGTTTGCTAGCAATTCCCATTACTTTTCCCATATCTTTTATTGAAGTTGCTCCTGTTTGCTCTATAATTGATGAAATTAATTTTGTTAATTCTTCATCATTCATTTGCTCTGGTAAATAAGCTTCTAAAAACGTAATTTGTGCTATTTCGGTATTATAAAGTTCATCTCTACCGCTGGTTTTGTATATTTCAGCCGAATCTTTACGTTGTTTAATTAATTTTTGAATTATTTTTATTTCCATTTCGGATGAGAGAGAATCACTACTTCCTCCAGCAGTTTTCAACAATAATAGTTCAGACTTTACAGCACGTAATGCTTCAAGTTTAACTTTATTTTTGTCTCTCATTGCCTGTTTTATATCATTATTTATTTGTTCTGAAAGTGTCATAATATTTTATTTTAAATTATTTTTCGCAAAGTAAAGTAATTTTAAGTAAAGAACATTATTAATTATGTTAATTGTTAATAAATTCGACTAAAGCATTTTCATTCTCATTAATACTTTCAATTTTAACTTTTACAATAGAATTTACAAGCTTTTTATCAAAAGGGATTTCAACTTTTATATAATTTTGAGAAAACCCATACATTGAACCCTTCAAATTTGCTGCTTCAAAAAGAACATTCACTTCTTTTCCTATATTTTTTTTGTTAAAAAAAGTGTGTTTAATATCCGATAACAGATGTAGTTTTTTGCTCCGTAATTTTATATCACTTTTAGTAACTTTATTTTTTATTGCATTTGCCTCTGTTCCATTCCTGTCGGAATAAGAAAAAACATGCAGGAAAGAAATATTTAGGCTCTCAAGAAAGGTGTAGGTATCTAAAAAATCATCTTCTGT
The DNA here is from genome assembly GCA_029934705.1 of Bacteroidales bacterium. GTDB lineage: Bacteria > Bacteroidota > Bacteroidia > Bacteroidales > JAADGE01 > DZBS01. Next base: position 3,335 of record JAOZLS010000226.1, read on the forward strand.
TTCGCCTGGAAAACCGACTATAACATCAATTCCAATAAAAGCGTTTGGCATTATTTTGTTAATATATTCTATTCGTTCTGTAAAAAGTTCACGATTATACCTTCTTTTCATCAATTTAAGTAACTTATTGCTTCCCGATTGCAAAGGAATATGAAAATGGGGTAAAAATTTATTTGAATTTGCAACAAAATCTATAATTTCTAGAGTAAGTAAATTTGGTTCTATTGACGAAATACGGTAACGTTCAATACCTTTTACTTTATCTAATTCTTTTATTAAATCGAAAAAAGTTTCATTTGTTGTTTTTCCAAAATCACCAATATTTACGCCTGTAAGTACAATTTCTTTAAATCCTTTTTCGGCTATTTTTGTAGCTTCTTCAATTATCTCAGAAATTTTTCCGTTTCTACTTTTTCCTCTGGCTTTAGGAATTGTGCAATATGTACAAGGATAGTCGCAGCCGTCTTGTATTTTAAGAAACGAGCGAGTTCTGTCGCCCGAAGAGTGTGAAATATCAAATTGATTTACATCCTCAATATCACAGGAATAAACTTTTGCTATTTCGTTATTTTTAAATTCAGTTATTTTATCGAATAAATTAAATTTTTCTTGCATTCCTAAAACTATGTCAACCTCGGGCATTTTAGCTATTTCGGACGATTTAAGTTGGGCATAGCAACCTGTTACAACAACATAAGCATTGGGCGAAGTTTTTTTTGCTTTCTTTATTGCTTGTTGGCATTTTTTATCGGCAGTTCCTGTAACAGTACACGTATTAATTACAACGACATCGGAGTTTTCGCCAAATTTCACTCTTTCAAAATCTTTTTCGGTAAAACTTCTAGCTATTGTTGATGTTTCTGAAAAATTTAATTTGCAGCCTAAGGTATGGAATGATACTTTCAAAATTTATTTTTTAATATTTAATAAAGAATTGCACAAAAGTAAAAAATCTTTTCAGAAATTAAATTTATAGTTTTTCTATTTTGCTGTGTTCTATATATTTTTTTGTTCATAAATTTTACGAATAATACCATCGGCTAAACCTATTTTAGGAACATAAATTTTATTATTATCTGTTATTTTTAATATTCTGGAATAAATATCTAAAGCTGGAATTATTACATCGGCTCTATCGTTTCTTAAATTATACTTTAAAATTCTTTCTTCAACCGTTAATTCGTTCAATTTATGTTGAAGTTCTTTTAAATCGTCGTATTTAATAGTTTTATCGCTTAAAATTTTGCTTATTTTATTTATATTTCCTCCCGAGCCTATAAGTTTAATATCTTTATACTGTGATGTTATATTTTTTAGTTTTTTATCAAGTTTTAAATATTCATTATTATCTACAGAATTACTCAATATTCTTACTGTCCCTATTTTATACGAATGAGTCCAAATCATTACATCTCCCTCAAAAAGAGTTAATTGTAAACTACCACCACCTAAATCGGCAGATAAAAAGGTTTTTCCTTCGGGTAAATTATATTTATTAGTTTCATAAAGTAGCATTGACTCTTCAATACCATCAATTACATCAATTTTTAGTCCTATTTCATTTTTTACTCTATCAATTATTTCTTGTCCATTTTTTGCATCACGGCTTGCCGAAGTGGCACATGCTCTAAAGTCTGTTACGCCATAAAACTTTAGCAAGTCGCTAAAAATTTCCATAACACGAACGAGCATATCTGCTTTTTCTTTTCTAATTTCATTATATTTAAACACATCGCCACCTAGGCGTAAAGGCAAACGTAGATATGCAGTTTTTTGCAGAATTGCATCTTTGTATGTTTCGCCAGGTATTATCGTATTTACGAGTAATCTTACTGCATTTGAACCTATATCAATTCCTCCAATTTTATGTATTTTCATATTATTCTTATTAATAACTAGTTACAAAAGATAATTTTTATTAAACATCACTAAATCAATTACTTAAATCCTAATCCTTATCGGTAACCTCTTAATTTCCGTTGCCTTTTTCCACACAACATTTAAATTATTAGTAAAATGTTAAAATTTAGTACTTTCGTTAATTTCTTGCACTCCGAAAAGCAAACAAAATCAAAAAAACATTAGTAACATTGTCTATTTTTCTTTCAGTCGTTTTATTGCCTTATCAAATTCATCAGGTTCTGTTTCGTTTATCATTATTTTATATTTTTCGTATTCATTTATTGCGTGTTCTTTCGCTTGTTGTGCAGAAATTTTTCCTGAGTGCATTAGTATTTCATTTTCGTTGAGAGTTAAAAACTTGTGTAATCTATCAGTCCAGTCTTTCATGTACATTGCATTGTGTTTCAATGCTTGTAATTCTGCAAATTCAAGATATTGGGTTGTTAAACGATTTAGAAAATCTAATTCTCTTTCTGTCAAATAGTTTTTTGCAATATAAATGTCTTGTTTTCTTAAACTCTCGCTCGGAAAATTTGTCAAACCGACATTTGGCAATTTAGCATCTGACCTTTCAATTATAATTTCTGCTGCTGTTTTTCCTGTTATTGCCCAATGAAACTTATTTTGAACAGTTGCGAAAAATTCAATTGTTTTAGGTTCAGTTGGGTCATAATCGACACTTGTTGCATAAATATCACATATTTTTCGGTAAAATACTTTTTCTGATGAACGAATATCTCGAATACGACTTAATAATTCATCAAAATAATTATTTTTGGCTTGTTTTAGGCGTTCGTCGTCAAGCACAAAACCTTTTATTATATATTCTTTTAACTGTTTGGTTGCCCAAATACGAAATTGAGTTGCAATATTTGACTTTATCCGGTAGCCTAATGAAATAATCATGTCAAGATTATAATGTTCAACTGTTCTTTTTATGTTGCGTTTACCTTCTTTTTGAACTATTAAGAAATCCTTAATAGTTGAAACTTTATCTAATTCTCCTTCCTGCAATACATTTTTAATATGCATATTTACATTTGGCACAGTTGTTTGAAATAAATCGGCTATTTGTTTTTGATTAAGCCAAAGTGTTTCATTTTGCAATTGCACATCTATTTTTGTATTACCTTTATTTGTTCGGTAAATTAATATTTCGCCTTTTAAGTTCATTTTCGTATTTCTCTTAATTCTTTTACAGACCAATCTTTTACAATAAAGCATACTGGTGAACAGCCCTCAAAACAAACATTCATAAATAAAAAAGTAGTGTCATTTTTATTTATAACTTCTTTGAATTGCCATTTAAGACTATATTTGTGTGAATTCCAAACTTTTATAGGAATTCAAAATTTGTTTGTTACCCAAACATTATAATCATTCTGTCCATCTCCGGGCATGGCAATCAAGCTAAAACTTGTTTGTATCTTTTTTATTTACAATTATTGAGACTACTCCGAAAAGTCGAACTATCTGATTTTTAAAGCTTTTTCACCCTTAATCCCTAAAGATGTAAAACGATAGTTTTAGCCTTTAAAAACCAGATAG
>JAOZLS010000227.1 GCA_029934705.1 Bacteroidales bacterium
ACTGCAAATAAAGTGAGCATAAATGCAAATATTACAGCATTTGTATCTATATCCATTGTATTATTTTTATATCTTTATATCTTATTTATTTGCGAAAGTTCAACATTTTTATTTATTTCACAAATAATATTACTAAGAAAATTAACAATTATATTTTAAACTAAAATTCTTAACAAAATGAAATCAATAATAATTACAATTATAAGTCTTTTAATTTATAGTTCAGTATTCTCTCAATACGAGATTAAAGTTAGCGACACACACGAGAATTTTAATAAAATAGGAAATAAAAAAGCCATTACAGTTAATATTTATGATAGAGATGCTCAAATTATTAAAAAAGAATGGGCAAAACTTATGTCAACAAAATATTTTTCGGACAAAACAAGTTGGAAAAACATTTCGTTTATCGATAATGTATTAATCAAAGGAATTTCTAAAAACACCTTAGATATATATGGAATGGTAAAATATTCGACAGACGGTATTGTAACATTTTCGGTGGCAGTTGACATGGGTGGCATATTTTTGTCAGAAGCCAAGCATAATGTTGAGTATGCAAAGATGAAAAAAATCATGCATAATTTTGCAATTAACCAAAGTAAAAAAGGCTTAGCAGAAAAAATAAAAAAACAGGAAAAGGCTTTGGCAAAATACAATAAAGAAAAAGAAAAGAATAGTCTTGAAATTCAGAAATTAAATTCAGAGATTGCTGCATTTAATAAAAAAATTACTGAGAATAAGGTTTCAATCCAGAACTTAGAACAAAACAACGTTAATAAGCAAACTCAAATAGAAGCTCAAAGAAAACTTTTATACGAAACACAATCAATAATTGTAAAATAAATACAGAAAACATTATTATTTTCAAGAAAGCTCTTTTTTTTAACTAAAAAGGGCTTTTTATTTATTATCTATAAATTACCAGAGCAATAAAAAAAAATATCCGAAAAAAAAATCTCCAAGTGTAACTTTTTAAATATCGAATTCGTCATATTAATGAAAGAACGAATAAATATAAAAAGACAATTCAAATTTATAAAAATTAACGGAGGACATAGATATGAAAAACTTACTAATTATCGCAGTATTAATTTTAGCTTCATTAACAGTAACTGCAACTTCAAAAGTAACAGATTATGTAATTACAAAAGAAGGAACAGTATATTATAAGAGTGTTAAATTTGGAGCAGACACAGGTTTTCTTACTTGTTTAACTCAAGATGGAGTAACAAGTAAAATTAAAAGAGCCGAAATATTAGGTTTTAGAAGAGAAGGTGCTGTATTTGAGAGAAAGCCTATTATTATGAATAATCAAGTTTGTGAAAACTGTGATTTTATGGAAATAATTTCAATAAGAAACGACATGAAGGTGTGTAAATACATGGTTAAAGAAACAAACGGAGATTACACAGCAAAACTGTTTGTTTTTAAAAACGACAAGTACATTACAACAATAACTAAACAAATGCTTGAAAAATTTATAAAATTTGCATAAACAAACCTAAGCTTAAGAGAGGGATAATTCTCTAAGCTGTCAATTCGAGGGGGTAACTACAAAGTTACTCCCTCGTCTATTATACCAAAATTGGTAACATTTATGGCACAAAAAAAGACCCTCAACAACAATGTGTTAAGGGTCTTTATGAGTAGCGAGGGCAGGACTTGAACCTACGACCTTCGGGTTATGAGCCCGACGAGCTACCAACTGCTCCACCTCGCAATATATCTTAAGTATGTTTTTTTCTGAACTTCAATTAAAAGTATTAGTCTCAATTGCGGATGCAAAGATAAACATCTTTTTTATAAATGCAAGTTATATTTAATTTATTTCATAAAAAAGTGGATTGTTATTTGTACAACTATTCTAATTCAGCGAATTACACTTTATAAAATTTGTTTTAAAAATGTAATATTATACAAAAAAGTATTAAATTAAATCCTAGAAGTCGTTTTTTTTATATTGAGGTAAACTGACTTGGCTTTAGTTTAGAATAGCTGTACTATTTTTAATAATCTAGTATCAGTTTTTGAAAACAAATCTCCATAGCCGTCAAGCTAAGACATAACTATTTGATTTAGAAATAGTTCCACGCATCAGCTCGAAAATTAAGTAATTGTATTAAAAGGCTTTAGCCGAAAATAAATAATTGCATTTTGGGCTAAAGCCGGATTTTAATTTCTTTTTTACTACAGCATAAACACCGTAGCTAATTATAAATCAACTATTTGATTTATTAGCTTGACAGCTATGCCCCTCCCACTCTTTTTAATGGGTTAGAGTTTTTTAAAACTATTTAGATATTCATTCTATATAAATACCACCGTAATTCTAAACTATAGCAATATCCTTTTATAATTGGACTCATTATTAAACAAACCAGTTCTTATGTAAATGTTCATACCCTAATTTTGATATATTAATTTAGCAAACTATTAGTATTCCAATTTCTCCTATTTAGAAAAAAAAACACGAACTTGCTATTATATTAAAAAAAACATAAAAAAAATGCATTTTATAACAGTAAGATAATGAAGACATTCATAAAAAAAACAAAAAAAAGTTGATTTTTTTTGCAAAAACATTTGCTGATAATAAAATTAGTTTTACATTTGCACTCCGAATAAGGAACGCAATTTTTGGTCCGTTGGTCTAGGGGTTATGACGTCGGGTTTTCATCCCGGTAACAGGGGTTCGATTCCCCTACGGACTACATATTTATAAAATGATTTATATAATTTACGATGGCAAATCACAAATCAGCAAAAAAGAGAATTAGACAAAATTCTAAATTAAGAGTAGCAAATAGATATAAAGCTGTTTCTACAAGAAATGCAATTAGAAAATTTAATGATGCTGAAAAAGTTGAAGCAACAGAAATGCTTCCTAAAATTTCAAGCATGATAGATAAATTAGCGAAGAGCAATATTATTCATAATAATAAAGCTGCTAATATAAAATCTAAATTAACTAAGCGTTTAGCTGCTTTATAATATAAAGATAAACTTATTTAAAAAGCCTTTTCAAATCGAGAAGGCTTTTTTTTATTCAAAAAAAATTATACTTTTGAAAGAAAAAAGTGAAATTCAAGAACTACTATAAAATACTTAGCGTAAAAAAGAAAGCCTCGGAAGACGAAATAAAAAAAGCTTATAGGCTGCTAGCAAAAAAATGGCACCCAGATGTGAACCCTGACAATGCTAAAGCAGAAGAAATGTTCAAAGAAATAGCCGAAGCTTATGATATTTTATCCGACAGCGATAAAAGAAAGAAGTTTGACAACTTTCTATTTTCCGAAAACAAAAAGCAACAATACACTTCACATTCAAATCAATACACTTCATACTCAAACAGATATAAATCAAGAACAACTTACGAGAGCGAATCGGATATTTTTAAAGATATTTTTAAGAAACGAACAAAACATTCGTACTTTAAAGGAGACGATTTACGAGGAAAAATCACTATTGATTTAGAAGAAGCTTATAATGGCTCGACTAGAATAATAAATAATGGCGATCAAAAACTTAGAATTAAGATTAAAGCTGGAATTAAAAATGAACATATAATAAAAATAAGAGAAAAAGGAACAGCAAGCAAATTTGGCGGACAAAAAGGCGATTTATATATTAGAGTTGTTATTAAAGAACATTCTAGCTTTAAAAGAAAAGGAAACGATTTGCATGCTAGTTTAAATATTCCTATTTTTAATGCCATTACAGGCGACAAAATAAATTTCAAGTCATTGACTAAGAATATTTCTGTAAACATTCCTCCTCTATTTAAAAGTGGGCAAAAAATAAGACTTAAAGGTGAAGGTATGCCAACTTATGAAAATAGCGATTTATATGGCGACTTATATCTTACAATAAATCATATTATGCCTACAAATTTAAGCGAGAAAGACATTAGGCTACTTAATGAGTTAAAGAAAAAGTAAGCACAAAGAGCTACTTATTGCTGCTCACACTCCCACACAACACTCTACCAATCAATAATTTACCAGCAAGCCGACAAGATAGTAAAACTAATCAACTAATTCTTCAAGCACTTACAAGTACCATGATAATTATAAAAGCGTTGTAAAATTTCGTCGGGTAAATAAATCATATTTGTTTTTATTGCTTCTGCCATAATATTTTTATTAATTTTTGAAGAAAATGAGAAGAAACGCTTATTTATTTCGCCAACACCAATACTTCTTAAATTATACATTTTATTTTTAACATTACAGCTAAAATCAAATTTAAGTACATCAATTTTTTGAATGTTTTTATTAGAAGAAGATGTAAAATGTATTTTCATATTTTTTATATCGTAAACTATTGACCACAAGCCAGGCATTCCTGCAATAACTTCGTCTAAAATTTTAAATGAATAATTAACTATTGACTTACTATTTGCTGGATTATAGCTATTAATCATATTAGTAGCTCTGGTAAATCGGTTATTCCCTCCTGCTGCATGTTTTTGTTGAGATACAGAATACATATCGTTCTCTAAAACGGGGATTGGCAAATTTTCTCCTTGATAAACAATCATTTTATTGTCTTCAAACTCAATTACAGCAACATTTCCATTCTTATCGCATACCAAAAAGTGTAAATCCTGGCTTATTTTACTAATTCGTAGCAAACTATCACTTTTAATAATATCTTCTATATTTTCAGAATTATCTAACTGATATTGTATCCATTGCAATTCGTTAACTGCTGGTCTGTCGTCAAATTCAGGATAACTAACATCGGCACACATTATTTCAATTACCAAACCTTTTTCATTTATTCCACCATAAGGAAATTCTTTTCCAAACTGATTAAAAGTTACACTTCCGTATTTTGAAGTCCACTCCATTGGTTTATCTGGAGCAAAAACCAGCGATTGTTTCCATACATTTCGTTTATTTACAATGATTAGTCCAACATCTGAAACCCAATCTAAATTTCGACCAAAAACTAACTGATTTTGATATTTTAAAACAAAGGTGGTACAGGAATTTACATTTACTGCACTTAATATGAATATAGCTAGTATTAAATAAGTTTTTTTCATTTTATATGTAGTTTTAATATGAGACAAACAAAATCTATATTAACTCTACTTTACTAAGTTAATAATTGTTGATTTTTATAATCAGAATAAACATCAAATATTTATCTAAACACATGATTTACATGCCTTTTAAACGTCACAAAGTAAAATTGAGAAACAAAAATCAATAACTAATATAACACTCATTCCTAAACTAAAACACTGATAGGAGCAAGCACACTGTCAGGCTTTCTATTATAAACGAATAAATTTATGAAAAATTTAATATTTAACAAAAAAAGTGTTCATGCTAATAAAACATGAACACTTTTATACACTAAAATACATAGCATTTTCTATTCGCTAATATACATTCATTTATATTACTATTTTTTAATTATTTTTCCGTTTGCTAAGTTTTCTGTTGCCGAAAATATTTTATACATATATATTCCGCTAGGGATATTAGTTTTGGGATTCCAACTAAAAGCATTATTTACTTGGGTATTTTTATAAATAATAGCACCTGTTAAATTATAAATTTCTAAAGTAATTGCTGATTCTGTATTGTTATTTATATAAAAATCTATTTTGTTTGAAAAAGGATTAGGAAAGCAAGTTATATTATTTTCGTTATTAATATTTTCAACATTTACAGTTTCAGTAGTAAAAGTTAATGTTTTAAGTGAAAAAATATTATTATCGTCTTTTATCGAGAATGTAATATCCCAACTATCTTCAACATCAGGAGCTGTTCCGCTAAAAATGCCATTTTGAGACATTGCCATGCCATAAGGATAATCATTGGGTGTGTAATTAAATCTATCGTTATCAGGATTGTTACTGTTAGAGTTAGGCGAAATTGTATAACTACCTTCTCCATTAGAGATACCACTTGCCCAAGATATTCCTTCGGAAATATTATCGCCATAAAACATTTTTATTTCTCCTGATGGAAATAATTTTACAGCAACATCTATATTTGCATCTTCGTTTCCATAGAGTGCAGTTTTCCATCTAAAAGTAGCACTATTTGCATCACCTTCGTAAAAAATTCCATCGCCATTTGCAGGGTAAATCATTAAGTCGGAAGCAAAAACTCCAATTACTTTATGTTCAACAATTGCCTCTTCGGTTCTTAAATAATCAAAGCCTGCAGAAAAAACAATTGAGCCGTCGGTTGTAACAAAAACTTCGTTATATAATTCGCCATAAAAAGGGAAATCAAAACCTAATGTTTTAGCAGCATAGCCGTCATCATTATCGCTAGTAGTAATTACATTTGAAGTAATATTTGGATATGATTCAGTAAACTCATCTTGTTCATAGTCAATTCTAACATTCCAAATATAAGGTTGCGTTCCTCCTGTTCCCGAAAGTTGATACGAATATGATTGGGAAATAGTTGCAGCAGGTAATTGCTCATCGGTAACTACTGGTGCTTCAAAATCGTGCGATTTAATAAGCGAAAGTGTTGTTACAGCATTATTTATGAGACTTACGTTATGCTCGGAGCAAATTATTTCATTATTAGAATTATCGGTAATAGAAAAATCAATAACTTGACCTGTGAAAGAGCCACTTTCATCAGCTTCATTGACCATTAAAAAGTATTTTGCATCGGTATTTGGTTCAATATAACTTAGCAATTCGCTAATATCAAGAGTTATTTCAATTGAATCCGATGTATTTCCTCTCATGTCGAAACTACCTCCTTGCCTGTTAAACATAGGAAAATTA
>JAOZLS010000228.1 GCA_029934705.1 Bacteroidales bacterium
AAGTGAAGCCAAATTAAGAGAAAGTAATAAAACAAAAGACAAGTTTTTCTCAATTATAGCACACGATTTAAAAAATCCGTTTAATTCAATACTAGGTTTTTCAGAATTGTTAAATAAAAACTTCGACAAATACGATATCGATAAACAAAAGAAATTTTTAAAATACATAAATATAGGAATGAAAAACACCTATAAATTACTAGAGAATTTACTTTTATGGTCTCGTTCGCAAAAAGGAGATATCAGTTTTGATCCCAAAAAAACCAATTTACATTCATTAAGCCATATAACAAGCGATTTGTTAAAGCAATTGGCTGATAATAAGTCAATAATATTAGTAAATAACATTGATGATAATATAAATGTTGAAGTTGATGAAAATATGTTTTCAATAATTATTAGGAATTTATTATCAAATGCTATAAAATTTACTGAAAAAGGCGGTGAAATTACACTAACTTCTGATTTATTAATAGTAGAAAAACAAGAGTTTGTTAAAATTAGTATAATTGATAATGGAGTTGGAATACCCAAGGAAAATCAATCAAAATTATTTGAGCTAGGTAATAATAGTTCAACAACAGGTACAGAGCAGGAAACAGGTACAGGTTTAGGCTTAGTATTATGCAAAGAATTTGTAGAAAAACATGGAGGAAAAATTTGGCTAGAAAGTGAAGTAGGAAAAGGAAGCACATTTAGTTTTACAATACCTAACAAACAACAAACTATAAATATTAATAATTAATAGTTATGAAATTAAAACCGACTTATCAAGAGTTAGAAAGTGAGAATGAAAAATTGCGTAAACAATTATCATTAATTTCTGTGGAGAATGAAACTAATCTCTTACGGCATATTTTGTATTCAGCATCAGAAATGTCTGTTGCAGTTACAGATATTAATTTAAATGTAATTTTTTTCAATCCCAAAGCAGAAGAGCTATTTGGATACAAAGCATTGGAACTAATTGGAAAAAATCTAACAGAAATCCATGTTATGGAAAATGTAGATTTTGCAAGAGTTCAAAAAGCTATTGATATAGTAAGGGAAGGAGGTAAATATGATTATTTGGTAGAAATAGATAACCCAACAGGAACAAGAACTCTACAATCGCAAGTCCGTGGAATTTGGGATAACAAAAATGCACTTGTGGGATTTGTGTTGTTTACAACCGATATAACTAAACAAAAAGAAGCAGAAATAAAACTACAAAAACAAAACGAAGAATTACAAAAAGCAAAAACGGTAATAGAAAAAAACGAAGAAAAATTTCGCACAGTAGCTGATTTTAACTATAATTGGGAATACTGGCTAGATACAAATGAAAATTATATATACATATCACCCTCTTGCCTACGAATAACAGGATACAGCTCAATAGAATTTTCAGAAAATCCAAAATTATTTACAAAAATCATTCATCCCGATGATGCAAATATTGTAGAAAATCATATTCACAAAGTGCTGAATACAGATGCAATTGAACCTATTAATTTTCGTATTATTACTAAAAATAATGAAGTCCGATGGATTAGTCATGTATGCCAAACCGTTTATGATAGTAAAGGGAATAATCTTGGACAACGTGGAAGCAATACCGATATAACTAAACAGAAAAAAGCCGAAAAAGAATTATCAGAAAGTGAGAAAAAATTTAATGCAATATTTAATAATAATCCCAACCCCTCTCATCTCGTTAACACAAATTTTGAAATTGTTTTGACCAACTCAGAACTACTTCAATTAAGAAAAACAAGCCAAGAGGAGATATTGGGTAAAAAATGCTATGAAATTTATCAAAATAAAAAGAATATATGTGAAAACTGTGCAGTAAGAAAAGTATTTTACGAAAAAAAAGAAGTAAACTCCGAAAGTCAATTAATACAATCAGATGGAAGTGTAAAATATTTTGAAACTTATGCTTATCCAATTTTTAATGAGCAAAATGAAATTATTTATGCTGTTGAAACTACAATAGATATAACCGAACGAACAGAAATTACAAAAACAAAACCAAGAATACGCATCCTTAAACGAAGAATATATAACTCAAAATGAAGAATTAATATTTGCCAAAGAAAAAGCAGAAATTAAAGAAACAAACATGCGAACACTAATAAATACTATTCCTGATTTAATTTGGCAAAAAGATAAAACTGGGAAATTTTTATTTGTAAATAAACGTTTTGAAGAATTTTTTGGTGCAAAAGAACACGAAATCGTAGGAAAAACTGATTATGATTTCGTTGAAAAGGAACTTGCCGATTCCTTTATAGAAAATGATATAAAAGCAATGAATGCTGGTGGACCAACAATAAATGAAGAAACGGTTGTTTTTGCAAATGACAGGCATCAGGAATTATTAGAAACAACCAAAGTTCCTGTTATATCTGAAAATTCAAAACTCGTTGGCGTATTAGGAATAGGCAGGAATATTACGGAACAAAGAAAAAAAGAAAAAGAACTTATAAAAGTCAAAGAAAAAATAGAAGAAAGTGAGCTTATGTATCGTTTGTCAATGAATGCTGCATTACAGGGAGCTTATCAGGTTGATGCCAAAGGATATCTAATTTTTGCAAATAATTTAACAGCTCAGTTAACAGGTTATCTTCCACGTGAATTAATTGGTTTACACTTGGATACTCTTTTTTCGTATACTGAAACTAAAGCTCTCTCTGATGACAACATCAAAATATTATCTTCAGGGAAATCGCTTGTTGGAGAAAATAAGCTGATAAAAAAAGACAGTAGCGAAATTGAAGTCTATTTTAGCTGTGCACCTTTACATAATGAAAAAGGAGAATACAATGGGTTTATCGGCTCTATATTGGATATTACAGAACAGAAGAATGCAGAACAAAAACTTATAATAGCAAAAGAAAAAGCCCAAGAAAATGAACTTCAATTAAAAGAAAGAGTTAAAGAATTAAATGGATTATATTCCTTAGAATTATTAGCAGAAAGATACACAAGTATAGATAATATTTATAATAAATTTGTAAATGAAATTGTTCCTGAAAGTATGCAGTTTTCTGATAAAGTCTTTGTATTACTAGAAGTTTATAGTAAAAAATATTTTAATATTGAAAATTACAATACTCCAAAAAAGTATTTATTAGCACCAATTAATGTTTATGACCAACAAATTGGTAAATTAATTATAGCCTATACCGAAGATTTACCATTTATAGAGAATTTTGAACAAAAGCTTACAGATGCCTATGCACAAAAACTTTCAATAATAATTGAAAAAGAGAAAACTTTGCAAAATTTGCAGTTACAAAACGAAGAATATGCTGCAATAAATGAAGAATTAGCAGCCTCGGAAGAAGAAATTAGATTGACTAATGAAGAAATTAGAGCTATAAATGAAGATTTATTATTAGCAAAAGAGAAGACAGAAAAAAGCGAAAAACGTTTTAGAGCCATCGCAGAGCAAGCAACTGAGGGGATTACACTTGCAAATTTGGAAGGTAATTATGTATTTGTTAATTCGGCTTTTTGTAAAATGACAGGATATTCTGAAAAAGAACTTTTGAAAATGACAATTTTTGAGATGTTAGAAAATCCAAGTCTCCTTAATATATCAGAAAAAAGGCTAGAAGAGGAAAATGAAATATTTGGAATTCCTTCTGAATATATCTTTAAACGAAAAAATAATTCAATATTTCCTATTGAAATAACGATAAATCCTATAGAATATGGGAGTCAGAATTTATTGCTAGGAATGCTTACTGATATAAGCAAGCGAAAAGATGCAGAAAAAAAGTTAGAAAAACAATATGAAGAATTAAAAGCGGCCAAATTAAAAGCAGAAGAAAGCGACCAATTAAAAACCGAATTTATTCATAATATGTCGCATGAAATAAGAACACCATTAAATGGGATTTTGGGTTTTTCAAATATTCTTAACAAGCCAAACCTAACAAGCGAAAAAACAAAACATTATACAAGTATAATACAAAGCAGTGGAAATCAATTGTTACGAATTATTGATGATATTTTGGAAATATCAAAACTTGGGACAAAACAAGTTAAAACAGTTGAAACTGAAACGATTTTAAATGATATATTTTTAGATTTATTTTCAATTTTTGATATAAAAGCAAAAGAACAAAAAATACCATTATACTTTAAAAAAGGTTTTTCCGATTACGAGAGTAAAATATTTACGGATAAGCCAAAGCTTTATAAAATTTTATATAATTTGCTAGAAAATGCTTTGAAATTTACAACTGTAGGTTTTATCGAGTTTGGTTATAGTCTCAATCTTGTACAAACGCAAGACCATGGGGCTCAACAATTACAAATTTACGTAAAAGATACTGGGATTGGCATTAAACCCGAAAATCAGAAAACTATATTTGACCGTTTTTCGCAAGAAGAAAAAAGTTTATCACAAAAGGTTGGTGGACTAGGTCTCGGTTTATCTATTGCAAAAGAAAATGTGGAATTACTGGGAGGTAAAATTACACTTGAGTCAGAAAAAGGAAAAGGCTCAACATTTTTTGTTACAATACCTTATAAACCTGTGAATAAAGTTTCTATAAACGAAGAAAAGAATAAAATGCTAATAACAAAAGAGCCAAAGGGAAGTACAATTCTTATAGTAGAAGATGAAGAAATAAATTATTTATATTTAGAAGTTTTACTTGAAGATATTGAGTTAAATTTAAAAACTATACATGCAAAACATGGGAAAGAAGCTGTTGAAATATGTAAAGAAAATAATGAAATTGATTTTATTTTGATGGACTTAAAAATGCCAATAATGAACGGATTTGAGGCAACAAAATTAATTAAAGAACTTCGCCCCAATTTACCAATAGTTGCACAAACAGCATACTCGACAAGAGATGAAAAACAACAAGCATTTTCGGCAGGTTGCGATGATTTTATTTCAAAACCTATAAATGAAGAAACTTTAAACGGAATAATTAATAAATACTTAATGATAAAATAATTAATGGTGCTAACATTAGCATTAAAACATACTTTTTAATACTAATTTAATATCAAAATTGCCTAAGTGAGGTATTTTCACCTCGCTTCTTCTCAAAATTTTAGGTAATAACACCTGAAATAGGCAAAATAACATCGCTATTTTAAACTAATATCAAATGAGTTTAGAAAACAGAATTATTTATAGAAAATAATGAAATTTACAAATGTTGTAATATACTATTTTTCGGGTACTGGTAATGCTAAAAATACTGCATTATGGGTAAGTGATGAAGCTAAAAAAGAAGGAATTGAAGTTGAAATATTCAATATTGCTAAAATTGATAATCAAGAAATCCCAAAACCTGCAAAAAATACATTAATTGGTTTCATCTCACCAACTCACGGATTTCATTTCCCTGCAATTATGAGAAAATTCGTCAAAACATTTCCTAAATCAAATAATTGTAGTGCATTTATTATGAATACACGTGCTGGCACAAGAATTGGGAATAAAACAATTTGTGGTTTGAGTGGTGTATTGCATTATTGGTCTTCAATAATTCTTATCCGAAAAGATTATAAAATAGTTGGTTTATTGCCTGTCGATTTGCCATCTAATTGGATATCCTTACATCCTGCAATAAAACAAATAGGGACTGAATTAATATATAAACGTGTAGAACCAAAGGTAAGACAATTTACAAAAGAAATAATTAATGGCAAACGAAACTATAAAGCTTTATTTGATATTATTCAAGATATCATAATATCACCTATATCTATATTATACATTTTGTTTGCAAAATATTTTTTTGCTAAATCCTTTATTGCATCTTCTGATTGTGATATGTGCGGTTTATGTGAAAAGACCTGTCCTGTGCAAGCAATAAAACAAGTTGATGGTAGAATGTTTTGGACTTATAAATGTGAAAGTTGTATGAAATGTATGAACGACTGTCCTCACAAAGCCATTGAAACTGCACATGGGTTTCTTATTGTTATTTGGTTCCTTACATCATTATTTGTTGGGTATCTTATTAGTTATCTCTTAAATTATCAATTCTTTGAAAATTGGCAATTGTTACAAAATGAAAATATCAAATCATTGATAGTTTCTGTTGCTATTTTTCCTTTCTTATTTATTGGATATAGACTAATGCATTGGTTAATGCGGTTTAAATTATTTGAAAGGATTTTTGTATTATCATCACTAACAAAGTTTAAATTTTGGGGTAGATATAAAGCTCCTAATAAAGGAATAAAAGAATGTAAGAAATAGCCAATATAGCTAGTAACTGTAGCTTTTAATAGAAAATTTGTTGATATTATATTTTAACACCCATAACAAGCATGTCATCAATTTGATTAGGATCATTTTTCATCCATTTTTTCATTGTTTCTTCCACTTTTTTATGTTGCTCGTCTAAGGGGAGTTTGTGTATTTTTAGAAATAAGTTTTTAAAGTTTTTAAGATTAAATTTTCTATCCCTTTCACCTCCAAACTGGTCAATATATCCATCGGAAAAAACGTATAGCATATCGCCTTTACGCACATCAAATTCTGTATTAAAAAATGGTTTTACTTTATGTTGAAATTCATAATAGGACGATTATTTGGTTTAATTATTCTAATTTCGTTATTCCAAACCAAATATAATGGGTTAAAAGCTCCAGAGAATGTAGCTTTATTCGTTTTTGTATTTATTTTACAGAGAGCAATGTCCATACCATCCTTCGTTTCGTCAACATCTCCAGTTTGATGTAAAGCTTCAATAATTTGTTCAGTTAGAGTTTGTAAAATATCGGCAGGTGTTAGTTCTTTTTT
>JAOZLS010000229.1 GCA_029934705.1 Bacteroidales bacterium
TCTAAAAAGAAACAAACACCTCAAAATACAAACATTTCAATCCCTAATTTATAATGGTTCTAAATTACAATTATCTATTAAATAACATACAATGATTAAATGTAAATATCTACATTTGCACGTCTAAAAAATAAGATAATTTAATGCAAGAACCAGAACAAATAGAACATCAAGGAATAATTAAAAAAATTGATGGAAACGAGATAGATATTAGCATAGTATCCATTGCTGCGTGTGCATCATGCTCTGCAAAAGGAGTTTGTAGTGCGTCGGATGTAGAAGAAAAAATTGTTCAAGTAAAAACTGAAAACGCAGCCGATTATGACGTAAACGAGACTGTTGATATTTATTATAAACAATCCTTAGGATTTAGAGCTTTATTTTTAGGTTATTTACTACCATTTTTAATTGTAATGGCTACGCTAATTACAATTATGGTAATAACGGGAAGCGAAGGTACTGCAGGATTAGTTTCTCTATTAACATTAGTACCTTATTATTTGGTATTACATTTTACAAAAGATAAATTAAAAGAGACATTTTCATTTTCAATAAAAAAGTCATATCCAAAACTTTCGACTATGACAAACATAAATTTCTCTTAACAATAACAAAACTGTTTAAAAAACATAACAAATCAGTATAATATGAATGAGAACGAAGTAATAATAGCAACGATTATCACGATAAGTTCAATAGGAATCTTAGCCGCAGTAATTTTATATTGGGCTTCTCAAAAATTTAAAGTAATTGAAGATCCTAGAATTGACGAAGTTGATGAAGCACTACCTGCTGCAAATTGTGGTGGTTGTGGATATGCTGGTTGTAGGAATTTTGCAGAAGCCTGTGTAAAAGATGGTATCGACGACCTATTTTGCCCAGTTGGAGGAAACGAAACCATGCAAGCAGTTGCCAAGGTTTTAGGACTAACAGCTTCTGAAAAAGAAAGAGAAATTGCTGTTGTAAGATGTAGCGGCTCACCTACTCACCGACCTAGAACAAACGCTTACGATGGTGCTGAAAATTGTACAATTGTAGCTAGCTTATATTCTGGCGAAACTGGATGCCAGTATGGTTGCCTTGGTTTAGGCGAATGTGTTGAAGTTTGTAACTTTGACGCAATACACATGAACCCAATTACAAATTTACCAGAAGTAACCGAAGATAATTGTACTGGTTGCAATGCTTGTGTTGCCATTTGTCCTAAAGACATAATTGAACTAAGACCAATTGGTAAGAAAAGCAGAAAAATATATGTATCGTGTATTAATGAAGATAAAGGTGGAGCTGCTAAAAAGGCATGTGCTGTAGCTTGTATTGGTTGTAGTAAATGTTTTAAGGTTTGTGCTTTTGAAGCAATTACAATGAACAATTTCTTAGCATACATTGACCCAAATGCTTGTAAACTATGTAGAAAATGTGTAGATGTTTGTCCTACTGGTGCAATTCACGAATTAAATTTTCCTCCTCGTAAAGCTAAACCAGCAACTGCTGGCGGTACTACTGCTGTAAAAAAAGCTGTAGCTAAAAAGGCTGAACCAAAAGAAGGAATAAACCTAATTGAAACAGCTAAAAAAGCTGCAGAGAAAAAAGGAACTGATTCAAAAGAAGAAAAAAAAGATAACGACAATAAAGAATCATAAATAAACTTTATTGACAATAATAAATTAACGAACTGTTCAAAACATATAAATATGTTAAAAACTTTTTCAAAAGGAGGAATTCATCCTCCAGAAAATAAACTTACAGCTAACAAGCAAATCGAAATGCTAGCTTTACCTAAGACAGTTGTTGTTCCTGTAGCACAACATATTGGAGCTCCTGCAAAAATAATTGTAAAAAGGGGCGACATGGTAAAAGCTGGGCAAATAATAGCTGAAAGTGGAGGATTTATATCAGCAAATATTCATTCACCAGTTTCAGGTAAAGTTACCAAATTCGATAAAATAATTGACACTAGCGGATATAAAAAAGATACTGTTATTATTGAAGTAGAAGGCGATGAATGGGTTGATACCATTGATAAATCTGATACTTTAATAAAAGAAATAAGCCTTAGCCCCGAAGAAATTGTTAAAAGAGTTAACGATTCGGGAGTTGTTGGTTTAGGAGGTGCAACTTTTCCTTCTTATGTAAAACTAATGGTTCCAAAAGGCAAAAAAGCCGATGTATTAATCCTAAATGGCGTAGAATGTGAGCCTTATCTTACATCCGACCACAGATTAATGCTCGAAAAAGGCGAAGAAATGCTTGTTGGTGTTAAAATAATTATGAAAGCTATTAATGTTAATAAAGCTATTATAGGTATTGAAAACAATAAGAAAGATGCAATAGAACATCTTACTACACTTTGCCAAGGTTACGATGGAATTACAGTCGTTCCTTTAAAAGTAAAATATCCTCAAGGAGGAGAAAAACAACTTATTAAAGCTACAATTAACAGAGAAATTCCATCTGGTGCATTACCAATTGAAGTTGGAGCTGTTGTTCAAAACGTAGGAACTGCCTTTGCTGTATATGAAGCAGTTCAAAAAAACAAACCTCTTTTTGAAAGAGTAATTACAATTACAGGAAAATCATTAAAAAACCCTTCTAATTTCTTAGTAAGAGTTGGAACTGCAACTTCAAACTTAATTGAAGCAGCAGGCGGACTACCTGAAGATACGGGTAAAATAATTAGTGGTGGACCAATGATGGGTAAAGCATTATTAAATGACCAATCGCCTGTAACTAAAGGTACTTCGGGTATTTTAATTATGCCGGAAGTTGAGTCGCAAAGAAGAAAAATGCTACCTTGCATTAGATGTGCTAAGTGTGTATCGGTTTGTCCAATGGGCTTAGAGCCATTTCTTTTAATGACTTACAGTGTTAAAAAAGAATACGAACGAGAAGAAAAAGAAAGAGTTATGGATTGTATTGAATGTGGCTCATGCAGTTATGTATGCCCATCGGACAGACCATTACTTGACTATATTAGACTAGGGAAAAGCGAAATCGGAAAAATAATTCGTTCGAGAAAAGCTTAATAAAAAATAATAAAAGAATAGAAAAATAAATATAGATATGAACAAACTTTTTGTCTCCCCATCACCTCATGTTTACGGAAAACAATCCGTAAAAGGATTAATGTACGGAGTATTAATAGCATTAATACCAACAATGCTTGTTTCCATATATTTCTTCGGAATGGGTGCTTTAATAGTAACCTTAAGCTCTGTTCTTTCGGCAGTAGCTTTCGAGTATTTAATTACAAGATTCATTCTAAAAAGTGAATCAACAATAATGGATGGTTCAGCAGCCTTAACAGGACTACTTTTAGCATTTAATGTACCAAGTAATTTGCCATTATGGATAATCCTAATTGGCTCATTTGTAGCAATTGCAGTTTCTAAAATGTCATTTGGCGGACTAGGAAATAATATTTTCAACCCTGCACTTGTTGGTCGAGTATTTCTATTAATCTCGTTCCCAGTACAAATGACAAGCTGGCCTAAGCCAATAGCAATAACAGAAAAAATGCTACCATATCTTGATGCAGAAACAGGTGCTACACCTTTAGCTCTAGTAAAAGAAGGAGTAAGAAATGGTGTTAAACTAAGCGAAATACAAGGAATACCCTCAAATATGGATATGTTTATAGGAAATATGGGAGGTTCACTCGGTGAAGTAGCAGCTATAGCATTAATTTTGGGATTAGTTTATATGCTAGTTCGTAAAATTATTACTTGGCATATACCAGTTTCAATTTTAGGAACAATAGCTATATTCTCTGGTTTAATGCACCTAGGAAACCCCGATAAATTTACCGACCCTGTTTTTAACATGCTAACAGGAGGAGTATTATTAGGAGCAATATTTATGGCAACCGACTATGTTACATCGCCAATGAGTACTAAAGGAATGCTTATTTATGGAGTTAGTATTGGTGTACTTACAGTTGTAATACGAGCATTTGGAGCATTTCCCGAAGGTGTATCATTTGCAATACTTATAATGAACGCATTTGTTCCATTAATTAACATGTATAGCAAACCAAAACGTTTTGGCGAAAAACAAAAGAAATAAAATAAATTTGAAAACATTATCTTAATATAGAACAATGGCTGCAAAAAAAGAATCAACATTTATTAATATGGTAGTAGTATTGCTGATAGTTTCAACAGTAGCTGCTACAACATTAGCATTTGTATATCAGGCAACAAAAGGACCAATTGAGCAAGCAAAACTAAAAAAGCAAAAGAATGCAATAAAAAAAGTTGTTGCTGACTTTGATAACAATCCTATTGCCGAAAATTTTAAAGTTGCAATTGCCGAAGGCGACACTTTAGAATGTTACCCAGCAAAAAAAGGCGATAAACTTGTCGGACTTGCTGTAAAAACCTATACAAAGAAAGGCTTTAGTGGTAAAATTTGGCTTATGGTAGGTTATAATCCTGACGGAAGTATAAATAATATTTCGGTACTAGAACATAAGGAAACTCCTGGACTAGGCGATAAAATGGAAAAGGCAAAATCTGATTGGAGCAACAAATTTAATGGTTTAATTCCTGAATTTAAAGGAGATGAACCTGTAAATATAAAAGTAACAAAAGATGGTGGAGTTATTGATGCAATAACCGCCACTACAATTAGTTCTAGAGCTTTTTGCGATGCTGTAAACCGTTCGTTTATTGCTTTTAAAAATAGCCAAAAATAAATTTAATTAAAAAAGACAGAAAAATGAGTAAAGTAAATATTTTCACTAGAGGTTTTTTTAAAGAGAATGCAGTTTTTGTTATGCTTCTAGGACTATGTCCTGCTTTAGGAACTACAACATCGGCTATTAACGGTTTAGCAATGGGACTTGCAACAACTTTTGTTCTTATAATGTCAAACATTGTTGTATCACTTATAAAATCACAAATACCAGACAAAGTTAGAATCCCAGCATATATTGTTGTTATCGCTTCGTTTGTAACAGTTGTTGAATTAACAATGAAAGCATATCTACCTGAGTTATTTGCAGTATTAGGACTTTTCATTCCTCTAATTGTTGTAAACTGCCTAATTTTAGGTAGAGCAGAAGCCTTTGCTTCTAAAAACAATGTATTTGACTCAATTCTTGATGGCTTAGGAATGGGCTTAGGTTTTGCAATGGCTCTTACAATACTTGGTGCTGTTAGAGAAGTTCTAGGTAGTGGTTCAATTTTCGATATTCCCCTTTACGAAGGAGACGGTGCTTTAGTATTTGTTTTGGCTCCAGGTGCATTTATTGCATTAGGATACTTAATTGCAATACTTAACAAATTAACAAAAAAAACAGCTTAAAAAAATAATTTATTTTCAGTAAAAAATAAAAAACTATTATAATGGAATATGTATTAATTATAATTTCGGCAATATTTGTTAACAACGTAATTTTAGCAAAATTCTTAGGTGTTTGTCCTTTCTTTGGAGTATCTAAAAAAGTTGAAACAGCATTAGGTATGGGAGGTGCAGTTGTTTTTGTAATGACAATTGCAACAATTGTTACTTATCTTATCCAAAAATATATACTTGATAAATTTGGTATTCAGTACATGCAAACTATTACCTTTATTTTAATAATTGCTTCACTTGTGCAATTAGTTGAAATAATATTGAAGAAAATGAGTCCTTCACTTTATCAAGCTCTAGGTATTTTTCTTCCACTAATTACAACAAACTGTGCCGTTTTAGGAGTTGCAATACTTGCAGTAAGTACCGACGGTTTTGGCTTAATGGAAAGTACGGTTTATGCAATAGCTTCAGCAATTGGTTTTGGTTTAGCTCTTACAATTTTTGCAGGAATACGTGAGCAATTAGATATGATGGATGTTCCCGAAGGAATGAAAGGAGTACCTATTGCTTTTGTTACAGCAGGAATACTAGCTCTAGCATTTATGGGTTTCTCAGGAATTGCTTAAAATTATAAAGTTGAAAGCTTTAATCACATAAAAAAACTCATTAAAAGTATTTCTTTTAATGAGTTTTTTTTAAGTTTTAAAAGACAATTTAGTGTCTGTTCTGAAATTAGACGAAAACCCACAGGGTTATAATGTTTGGAAAGATTTACAATCATAATTAAATTGCATATCAATTAACTAACACAAACCCTGAGGGTGTAATTTTAACAGAAGCCTTCGGTTTGCACAAACTAGAAAAAAACATGCAAGTAATTTCAATTTACTGAAATTTTAAAAATGAAAATAAAATTAACAGAAGCTGATATAAAAGACCTAAAATATCAAACAAGAGCTGGTAAAGTAGTCTCAAGTATGATTTTTATTTTGGGTTCAGCCATAACACTTGTTTCGTCTTCATTAAGCGAAACTTATTATTTAGGTAAATCTACTGATTTAATAATTATATTATTACTAATTATAATTTTATCTATTTCTATTCTGTATTCAATGACAGGAAAATATATTAGTGATATTGAAAATAAAGAAAAATTATTAGAATTTAAAGTAATTTCTAAAAAGGAATCAAAATATACCTATGAAGCTGGCAGCGGCACATTATATGTAGGTCAAGAAATGAAACAATTAAATGAATACAGTTTTATTATAGATAATTATAGATACAAAATTGAAAAATCATTATTTGATAAATGTAATGAAGGCGATGATGTTGTTCTTTTCATTGCCCCAAAAAGTAAACATCGTTTAGGTATTGAGTTGAAAAATGATATAAATCTTTTAATATAAAACTTAAAAATCTAAATTAAAAAGTTGCAAAAGTGATGTAAAATGTTTATTTTTA
>JAOZLS010000230.1 GCA_029934705.1 Bacteroidales bacterium
TTAATCTTTTCACAGCGTGTTTTTTAATAGAAAATTTAGGTATTATTTAACTACTGTTATTTTCTTAGTAGAAGTTTCATTATCAATAATAATATTATAAAAATATGTTCCAGCCGGTAGGCTTTGGGTATTAAAATTTATTGAATAATTACCTTTTTGTAAACTTGAATTTAGAAGAACTGTTACTTCTTTCCCATTAATATCAAAAATAGTAATTGTAACATTACTAAATTTTGCATTTTCAAAGTATATGTTAGTATAGTTGCTACAAGGATTTGGATAGTTGTAGGATATTAGTTTATTACCAAATACTTTTTCAATCCCTGCACCTTCTGCATTGTATAAATGAGCCTTTAAAGTCCAATCGCCAGGATAGTCGGACCAGCTACCAACTCCAAGTTGAACCCAACTTCCACTGCTTGACTCTTTAAACCAACTAATTCCTTCTGTGCTACTGGCATCACGTCCCCAATACGAATCTGCTTCTAACTCTATAACCAGACCTACGGTTCCTGTAATGTTTTCGTCGGTAGTAACGTCAATTTCTGTCCAGTTAGAAGCATTATAAACGAGTTCGCCTGTAACAGTTTGTTCAGGAACAAGAACATTGTCTGTCCATTCAATACTACTTCCATTACCGTTAAGTTCAACAATTTTCCAGCTAAAAGGAGGAGTGAAATATTCAGGAACCATATATGCAAGTTTATTAATTTTACCTTCAAAATCGTCAAGCTCTAGTACAATTCCCATAGTCATTTCACCAGTACTTCCAAAATTATTTCCTGTGTTTTGTCCTGTTATGTGTCCATACCAGTCGCCATCATACCAATTAATTGTAAAAGTTTCAGAAATAGAATTATTGTCAGCATTATCAGTAGCCGAAATATAGTATGTTGCGGTTGTGCCTTTTGTTTGGTCGGGTAGTGATGCAGTATAAATGTTATCAATAAAACTCATTGCAATTGATTGCTCCGTTCCGTCGTTTATTGTATAAAATAGAATTACTTCCGAAACACCAGCAAGATTATCAGTAACCTCAGTAGTAATGAGAGGAATATTTGTTTCGGTTGCAATATTAGGGGTCGAAATAGGTGAAATAATTGGAGCTTCATCGTCTGTTTGCCATTCAATAGGATAATTTGCTGTTGTTGTTGTGCTGTTTCCGTGAATATCTTCAAGATAAAAATTCAGAATACCTGAAATATCTGTACTTTCAGCAGGAATAGTTCCTATATATCCATAATTTCCTTTGCTTGCAGTCATTGTAAGATTTTGATTTGCACCACCATCTATTGAGTAAGTTCCGTAAACTGTTTGAATTTCGGATTCATCAGAAATATTTAGGGTAATTTGCATTTCATTATTTGTAATTGCTGTTGTTCCGTCAACAGAAATAACTTCCGGAGCTTCTTCATCAGCATCGTATTGCACTGTACAACTGAAAAATGTAGAAGGAGCTTTCCAAATACCCCCAGGAGAGAATAATCCAGAAAGTCCTTGTGACTCTCCTCCTTCGTATATTAATGCTTGTAAAAGCATGGCAAAATTATCGGTATGCCCCTCAAGGTATGAGCCTGTAATATCATACGCAAATTCAAAAGCAGTATAGCCTGTTCCCTCTGTAACCCAACCAGATAATTCAGATGGTTGATATTCTCCGCTTCCAAAAGATACATCTGGATAAACTCCTGTAAGTGATGTTCTTTCTGTCATTAAATCACCCGAACCGTTTTCAAGCCAAAGACCATAATATCTTTGGTCGTTATCAGATTCTGTCCATAAACCATCGTTATTATAATCAAAAAACATCATTACTTGGTCGTTTTGTTCTAGGGTAGGGCTGTTGTAATCTTTTACGGCAATATATAGTTTATCATTAGCAACTTTCATATAAGCAAAAGTATTTGCCGACCAATGATTTGCTGTATAAATGCGAACATTATTTGTAATATCAATTTCGACAGCATCGTCCCATTCTCCACTGCTAATAACTCCATCTATTGTAGGTTCTGTGGTATTCCATCCAGGAATTGTTACACTATGCCCTGTGTTATTACAAGTTGCAGCGTATTCATTTGTCATGCCTACATCATCTTGGTCTTTAATGATATATGTATATTCTGTTCCTGCTGTAACATTTTCATCAATATAATTTGCCGAGCTAAACATACCAGTTGCAACGGTTGCTATTTGTGTGAAATCTCCTGTTCCTTCTTTCCTGAATATATGATATTCGGTTGGGTCTCCAGTTTCTACCCAGTGTAGAGGAATTATTGCATTGTAACCTGAACCTGCAAACAGTTCTCCTTCATCTAATTTTGCACCATTTTGAGCAAACATGCTTATCGAAATAAGCATAGCTAATAATAATGGAAGTACTTTTTTTATTCGTCTCATTTTTATATTGTTTAATTATTAATATATTGTTATTTATTCAACTATCATTTTTTTTGTATGTGATTGTTTATTTGATGAAAATTTATAAAAATAAACACCTGATTTTAGGTCAGAAACATTTATTTCAAAACTATAATTTCCTTTGTTTTGTATTCCTTTATTTATTTGTTTTATTAATTTTCCAGTATTGTCATAAATTGATAATTTTATATCTGATTTCTCTCTTACTTCATAATTTATTACAGTAAAATTTCTTGCAGGATTAGGTGAGTTTTGTTCTACAACAAAATTTGATTGTTTTATAGCATAATTCTCAATATTTGTTAAAGTTATATCAACAACATAAAGATTATCATTTACAGGCGAAATTGCTAGTGCTACATTTTCTTGTGGCGAATATGCCATGTTTTTTAATCTTTCAGGAAATATATATTCTTCTTCTCCATGAATAATTTTATATTCTGTAAGAACTATTGAACTCCCTTCGTTGTCATATAAAACTTGCAAGGTGTTTCCTGTTCCTTCGGAAGTGTATTCTACAATGCTTAATTCTTCTCCTGTGTTTGGATTTACGGTTAATAATTGTCCACCATTATCATTAACTTCATTTCCATAAACAGTTATTCCCATTTCGTCTTTAATACTGTTATATTTTAATCGAAAAGGTCTTTCTCCATTTACAATAAAATCTTCAATAACTGTGGAATTAGCACCGTCAACACTAATTAAGTAATATTTATTTGCACTTAAATCGCACACAATTGCTTTATCGCCAGTTGTATTAAAATCAATATAATAAGGCGATGTCTCTATTATGAGGTTTTTTATAATTGTATTTGTTTTTGTATCAATTATTTGCATGGAATGACTGGATATTACTCCAACAAATAAATAATTACCATCAGGTGTTAATACAATATCAGGATTAATTCCAAAACCATAACTTGAATATGAACTTGTTCCGCATGAAATTGTAGTTTCTAAACTACTTGATGCACCTGCAAGATTTATGACAAAAATACTTCCATGATAATCTCTTATGTAAGCTTTGCTATTATCGGGAGAAATTTCTATTTTTTGCAACGCACTTCCAGCAGTAATTTCTTTTACAACAGTTCCTGTATTAATATCCAGAATTACAATTTCGCTTTGTAAATATGCAGTTGAAATTACGGCATAATTTCCGTCAGATGTTATTTCAATGTCCATTGGAGCACCGTCTAAATCTATATGAGACGTAAAAGTTCTTGATGTAATATCGAAAATTGAAATATTATGAGAAAGTTCGTTGATAATAAGTGCTTTTTGTCCGTTGGGAGTAATTTCAATTTTCATTGGAGCATCGCCTTCGGGAGCTTCACCAGTTGGCACATAATTTTCAAGTGTAACGCTATTTAAGTTAGAAAGGTTATAGAAAAAAACGCCTTCAAATTTTGTAATACTATAAGCAATAGCTTTTGATAAGTCTGGTGCAATACCTCCTTTGTTTGAACTAAGACCATCGAATTGTCCGAGAATTGCCTCAGTTTCAAAATCTAATACTCTAAATTTATAGCCTCCAGAAACTATTTTTGAATGGTCAGAGTTTGTTAAAATCCAGCTTGGGGTTTGAGTGTCCGAAATTGTATTTATAACAGAAGTTGTAAAATTAACAAAGGCTGATTGATTACCACTCAAGGCAATAAATGCTTTTGTTCCGTCTTGATTTGCAATTCCACGATAAGGATAAGGGACTGTATAAGAAAGATTTACAGTTTCAATAATTGTATGAGTAGCAATATCTACTTGATAAATATTTTCGGGACTAATTACAACAACTGTTGAGCCGTCTCCTGATTTTGATACTCTTTTAGGATCTGTAGCATCTAATTGAAAATCAATTGCTCCGGTTGTAGTGTTGTAGAAATTAATTTTATCGTCCCAGTTTGCTGCTATCAAATATGCCCCATCTTCTGAAACTTCAAAATTATTATAAGTATATGAAGTTCTTCCGTGATTAAAAGTATAAGTAAAACTTGTTAATTTTACTGGAAAATTTGTAATTGTATTTTCTAATGTTAATGTTGATAAATCTATTATTGCACATTCATCGTTTAAATTACTACTTAGGTCTCCAATATCGCAACCTATGTATGCTTTTGTTCCAAGTATTTTAACTGTAACAGGTTCACCGTTCACACCAATTGTTGCTGCAATGCTATTGTCAGTCAAATCAATTATATAAACATCAGACGACATAGCACAAGGCACAACCGCATAATCGTTATTTACAGCGAGTGTTAGCGGATAGCTTCCTACTGAAATATTATCGGATAAAGTTTCGTCGGCGTTTAAAATAGTTATATTGTTGGAATAACTGTTTGGTATAAAAATTTTACTACCATCGGTTGAGTATATTATATCACCAATATAATCTCCTTCGGGGGAATTTCCAAGTTCGTAACTATTTTGGTCTCGCTCTTTATCAAAACTTAAATAGTGGTGTAACATTTTTCCATCTTCACATTTTACCGATTGAGTTCTAATGATTTCTTCTTGAGCATTTGAAACTAATGCGAAAAATATTATTATTGTAAATAATAAAGTTTTTTTCATAACTTATTTGTATTTTTTGAGAGGATATTAATTTTTATTGAATAATTATTTTTTCTGAATAGATATTTGTTCCTGTTTTACTTTGGCTATGCCCAGTATAAATTATATTGATGAAATAAATACCCGAATTTTTAATTGTTATGGTGTTATTTTGCTGAACTGCTGGATTTAATTTATGAATGATTTTTCCTGTAATATCAGTAATTTCTATACATTCAAGATTATTAAAATTATGCAGGTTTTCTATTGTAAAAGTTCCTGTAGAAGGATTAGGGTATATTGTGAAATTATTTTTGTTAGTAGTTTCAATATTTACTTCTTCTATATATTTTTTTACAGATGATTTTTCTTCATCATTTGTATAATCTTTATATATAATATATGGTGTCCCCTCATTATCAATAGCAATATGAACAAGGGTAAAGTCTTCTGCAACAGGTTGTTGTCCGATAAATGACCATTCGTTGTTTTCAAATTTTTGGACAAAAGCTTGCGAAGTTCCAGCAATAATTCGGTAGGTGCAATATACATTTCTTTGATTATCAGTAGTTAAAGATACTGACATTCCCAAAGGGTCTTGAACAATTCCACCGAGCCATTCAGTGCCGTTAAAATAGTATCTTTCAAATACGAAGCCAGGGTTACCACCACTATACGATGGGTCGGTTATACATGCAACATGAACAAAACCGCTGTTATCAACAACAATTTGTTGTGAATAAGGGTTACCTTGGTCAATGGCACCATGTTCTGAAATTTCTTCGCCAATGTTTTCCCAAGTTGTGCCATTAAATTTGTCTATTCTTAATCTTTTAGTTTCATCGGCATGGTTTGCGTAGGCAACATAAATATTATTATCGTTGTCAATTGCCATTCCGGGATGATAAACCCATGAATTTGCTGTTAATGTTGTTTCGGAAATCACTTCCCAAGCAGTTCCGTTATATTTTTGAATTGTAGTAGCTCCCAGTTCTAAATTATTTCCTGCATAATATAAAACGTGTGGATTTCCGTTGTTATCAAGTTCTAAAGCCGAACGGTGCGACCATTCTGAAACTAAAGATGTAAATTCACCTATCTTTTCCCAGTTTGTTTCGTTAAATTTTCGGACAATTGTATAATACTGCCCTGTATTATTGTAATCGTTAAAATGATATGAAATAAAAATATTATCATCAGCATCTATTTTAATATAGGGGCAAGTAACAAGAAATTGGTCTGATTCTATAATATTATCTTCTCCAACAGTTTCCCAAGTTGTTCCGTTAAATTTTTGCACTCTTATTTCTTTCCAAGTAGGATTGTTTTGTGTAATATATAAAACATAAGGTGTTCCTTCGGAATTAATGGCAATTGAGTGTTCGTAAATTTTATGATGCGAAAGATATTCGTCTCCTACCTGTTCCCACTGTGCTTTTGCTATTGTAGAAACAAGAATAATTATTACTAATGTAAGGATTGTTTTATTCATTTTATATTTATTATTGGTATAAAAAAATAATGGTTTGATAAACTTTGGCAAAGTTTGAATCTACAAATATTTAAAATGCTACTAATAAACAACATAACTAACAAGCAACCGCTTTGCCAAAGTTTTCTAAATTAATGATTTACAAAAAAAAAACACGAACTGTTTTGAAAAATGCCCCGATTAAATTTCGGAGCATTTTTTTGTTCTAAAATTATTTTTGAGTTATATTGCTAATGCCTAATTGTTATTCTATTACGGTTATGTGATAATTGATACTTGTTCCAT
>JAOZLS010000231.1 GCA_029934705.1 Bacteroidales bacterium
GTTTGTTTGTTTGTTTGTTTGTTTGTTTGTTTGTTTGTTTGTTTGTTTGTTTGTCTTTAATACATCCTACAGAATAGCGTTGCTTACCATTTCTTGATTCTTTATGCAACCCTAATGTTTGACAGTGCATATCAAACGTATAAAATTTATTTGAATAAGTGCTTGGAGTTGAAGACCACCACGTTCCTCCATGTTTTATATAAGCATATTTTTCTAAATTCATATCATAAGAACCTCCAGGAAGTGCAGAGAACCCACTTGAGTTTGTGCTATACGATTTATCATTAGTTACATACCAACAAATAGGTAATAAACCTGCTTTTAGTAATAATTGATTTGTTTTTATAATTGAAATATTTTGAAGTAACTAATTTAAACTTAAGATACAATTTAAGAACTGTATTTATAAATATACAACTGCAAAATAAGTTGTAAATTGTTTCGTTTGCAAACTTTTTATCTGAAATTTATTTATTCTTTCGATGTTAAACAAAGTATAATACTGAATGAAAAACAAGAAACAACGACAAATTGTCTGATTTTAGAAAAATTGCATAATGTTTGTATGTTGTAAAACATATATTCACTTTAAAAACTTATAAAATGAAGAAAATAAATATTTCATTGTTATTGATAAGTGTTTTTATATTTATAAACACTCAAGGTATATTTGCACAAGGTAGTGTAAATAGTAATTTGCAAGCATTACCTAAACCTATAGATATAAGTGCAATGGAGTTTAAAAATATGATAAATGGGGGAGATGTTGTAGTTTTAGATGTTAGAACTGCTAGAGAATTTAATGCAGGACACATAAAAAACGCCATAAATATTGATTGGTATCAAAGTTCGTTTGAAAATAATGCTAATAAATTAGATAAAAATATAACATACTTGATTTATTGTAGGTCGGGCAACAGGACAAGTAAAACAAAGTATATGCTTATCGGCATGGGGTTTAAAAATATTTATAACATGCACTATGGCGTAAATGATTGGGTTAAAAATAAGTTTGAATTAGTACAATAATTTGGATTAAAAGTTATAAAGGCTCTGTTATACAATTGAGTTGATAAATTTCATTTCTTTGAATATACACATTGTTTCGTGGTAAAAAAGTTTTTTCGTCTTACTTTTGTCTTGAAACAAAAGTAACAAAAATTCAAGACTGACAGAAGTTTTTTGTAAATTTTACGAAATACTGCACTAAAAAGAATATAAAGTTTTGGTAGTGTTATTGTTAATTTTTCAATTAATTAACTTTTTACCAAAACTCATGTTCTTAAACTTTTTGCTTGCCAAAACACATTCTTTTTTTAACGTTTCGTATTTCTAAATTTATCAAAAAACTTCTGTATGTCAACGGTATTTCCTATGCCTATTTCTGGTGTTTTTACCTGAAAACGCACAAGGAAAATAGTTTTTAATAATGTACCAATCTATTACAAATAAATCTTAAACCATTCTAATAAATTATTCATGTTTTACTTCAATAATAACCTTTTTAGAAATTTGTATAATGTTTTGGCTGTTTATTTGCATTTTGCTAGCACAAGTATTACAGACGCAATGATAGTTTAAAAAGGTTATATTATCAACTCAATTGTATAACAGAGCCTTATAAAATGCAAAAAACACTTTTAAAATAATATTAGTTATTGTTTTAAAAGTGTTTTTTATTATAAAATAGCTGAATAACTGTAAGTAGCAGTATGAGTAATTTGGTAGTCGGTCAGTTGTCGTGAACAACGTATTGTTGTTGTTCAACAATTTACACCGAAACTACTATTTATTAGCCTTTCTCAATTATAAATAGCTCTTATTTACTTATTTAAGTAGTTCAGCCATTTTAGAGCCTAAATCAGCAGGAGAGTCAACAACATGAACTCCACATTCTCTTAGTATTTCTTTTTTGGCTTCAGCAGTATCTGCTTTACCACCAATAATAGCACCAGCATGTCCCATTCGTTTGCCTTTAGGAGCAGTTTCTCCAGCAATAAAGCCAACAACAGGTTTAGTACCATTTTCTTTTATCCATTCAGCAGCTTCGGCTTCCATATTTCCGCCAATTTCGCCAATCATAATAATCCCTTTAGTTTCAGGGTCTGCTTCAAAAAGCTTAACAGCATCTAAGGTAGAAGTTCCAATAATTGGGTCGCCACCAATACCAATAGCAGTAGTTTGTCCTAAACCAGCTTTAGTAATTTGGTCAACCGCCTCGTAAGTTAAAGTACCTGACTTTGAAATAATACCAACTGTACCTTTTGTAAAGATAAAACCAGGCATAATACCTACTTTTGCTTCATCGGCAGTAATAATACCAGGGCAGTTAGGACCAATTAGAGTTGTTCCACTACCCGAAATGTATTCTTTCACTTTTACCATGTCGGCAGTAGGAATACCTTCTGTAATACAAACAACTACTTTTATACCAGCTTCTGTAGCTTCCATAATTGCATCGGCAGCAAATGCTGGCGGCACAAAAATTATTGACACATCGGCTCCTGTTTCTTTTACAGCGTCTTGTACTGTATTAAAAATAGGCTTGTCTATACGGAATTGTCCACCTTTTCCAGGAGTAACTCCGCCAACAACGTTAGTACCATACTCAATCATTTGAGTTGCATGAAATGTTCCTTCGCTTCCTGTAAAGCCTTGAACAATTACTTTTGAATCTTTATTTACTAAAATGCTCATTTATATAATTTTTTAGTTTTATTCTCTGTTGCCAAAATTATATTTTTTATGTCTGAATTCAAAAAATAATGGCTACAAATAGTAAAATATTTTGTTATCTGTATATTTTACAATATAAAAGAGTAGTTTTTAATGGTTTTTATTTTGTTTATTCTATTTTATAGATAAAAAAAAGGGAAACCGAAGCTTCCCTTTTAATAATTTTATCTTTTTTACAAAAGATACATAAAGTTAAATATTACTTAACAATAACTCTTTCAACAGAAACTTGAGTTCCGTTAGTTAATTTTAAGAAATACATACCTGCATTGTTAATTTCAACAGTAGTGTTATTATTAATAATTCTAGACTCAATAACTTTTCCAGTAATATCAATTACGTCTAAGCTATAAGTTCCATTAACAGTAAGGTTAAATAAACCGTTTGAAGGGTTAGGATAAACAGAAATATTGTTATTTAAGTTTTCAACCGTTGTTGAAACCTGTCCCCAAATGTTCATTACTAAGTGGTTTGCAGCATATCCAATAGAAGCATAAGTTGAAGGAGTTGTTAAATCACAGTCTTCAGCTAATATATATACATCACCAGTTTCTCCTGCAGCATTTCCACCAGGGAAAAAGCTATGTCCGTCTGCATCTCCATCAGGTAATAAAAACTCATAAACTAGAGTAGTCGTTCCAACAGGAATAACTATTGGAGTAACCAATGGGTGCTCAATAAGGTAAAGCTCACCATCTACTATTTCTATTTCTTCCTCACCTAAAAGAGTTAAGTTGTCAACAGTAAAGTCTCCGTCTAAAGAATATAATTTAAAGAAAGCTGGCTGAACTCCTGATGTTCCTCCTGCAAGAGCAGTTTCAACACCCATGTCTAATTGAGTTACAGTCCATTGTTCTGTAATATCAAACTCACTTAAAGTAAATACTCTATATAAGCTGTTTTCTGAATGAATACCAACAGCTCCACACATAATACCTATTCCAGACACGATGTCTTGAGAAGTAGATTGTGTAATCATTGTTGCATCTTTAGATTTATTTAACTCAATTTTTTGAGTTTGTCCTAAAGGTAAAGAACTTGTAGAAAAACCTTGGGCAAAAGCACTAAAGGAAATAACTAAAATTCCTAAAATTAAAGATAAAGATTTAAATTTCATAATCAAATGTTTAATAAATTAGTAAATAAATTTCGTGTAAATATACAATATATTTATGAAAAAAAAAGGGAAACTTCAGTTTCCCCTTTAATAATTTTATTTTTTTCACAAAAGATATATGCAGTTATATATTACTTAACAATAACTCTTTCAACAGAAACTTGAGTTCCGTTAGTTAATTTTAAGAAATACATACCAGCGTTGTTAATTTGAACAGTAGTGTTATTGTTAATAACTTTAGACTCAATAACTTTTCCAGTAACGTCAATTACGTCTAAAGTATAAGTTCCATCTACTGAAAGGTTAAATAAACCGTTTGAAGGGTTAGGATAAATAGAAATGTTGTTGTTTAAGTTTTCAACTGAAATACCTTCATATACACCCCAAACATCATCTCGTGTAGTGTTAGCATCAAGTTCGAAAGTTCTATTTATTTCTGGTGCCCATTCGCCACCGTCCCAACCAGCATTTTTGAAATACTTATATTGGATTTCACCTCCAGCAACTTCAGTAAATGAAATTGTATAAATACCATCTTCATCAACGTCAGTCATTTCAAGAGTAGCGTTTGTTCCAGGCTCGTCCCAAGCAGGGAATCCTGCAATGTAAACTACATCAGTTCCAACAATAAACGTTTCATCTGCTATAGGAGCAGTCATGTTAACATTGAAAGTTACTTCGAAAGTTGGAATAGTACAGTCTAATGTAACGTCAACGTTTGCAACTGCATCAAGTACTGTAACAGTTCCAGTATATGTCGTACATGTACCATAATCTACAGAGTAGTTATAATCACCATTTGAAAGTTCAATAGTAGCAATACCATCAATATCAGTAGTTAAAACATCACCGTCTATTGAAATTTCAGCACCTTCTAAAAGGTCTGTCCCGTCATCAACAGTAAAAGTTACTTCGAAAGTTGGAATAGTACAGTCTAATGTAACGTCAACGTTTGCAACTGCATCAAGTACTGTAACAGTTCCAGTATATGTCGTACATGTACCATAATCTACAGAGTAGTTATAATCACCATTTGAAAGTTCAATAGTAGCAATACCATCAATATCAGTAGTTAAAACATCACCGTCTATTGAAATTTCAGCACCTTCTAAAAGATCTGTTCCATCATCAACAGTAAAAGTTACTTCGTAAGTTTCAGATGGGGTAAAAGTGTAAGGAATAGCAAAACCCATAACTTGCATGTTAATAGGAGTTCCTACTAAAGTAGCAACACCAGTTGCAACGTCAACAGTATATGTTCCACTCATTGTTCCATCTCCAAAAGCTTGGAAGTAACAAGTACTTGATTCATAATCCCAAGACATTGATTGGAAAGATGAAGAAACAACTCCACCCATATCTCCAATAAGAGTCATATCAGCATTAGTAACATCCATTTCATAAAACATTCCATTACCAGCTGCTAGGTGTTCTATAGCATATAGGTTTCCTTCGCCA
The DNA here is from genome assembly GCA_029934705.1 of Bacteroidales bacterium. Classification (GTDB taxonomy): domain Bacteria; phylum Bacteroidota; class Bacteroidia; order Bacteroidales; family JAADGE01; genus DZBS01. The sequence goes on from JAOZLS010000231.1 coordinate 5,312, forward strand.
TCAAAAGTTATTGCAAAAGGTGTTCCTGTATGAGTACTTGTTGCAACAAGTGTTCCTGCACCAGTTGCGATATCAACATTCCATAATGCTATTGTAAAGTCAGGGTAACTACCGTCTAAAGTTAGGAAATAGAATTCTTCAGAAATTGGATCATAAGCTAAACCAGTAATAAATGCACCAGTAAATCCAGTTGCACCTATAGATGTGAAAGCTCCGTCAGTAGTACTAATAGTTCCAAAGACTCCAGTAGCAGTAATTGCGTACCATTCGCCATCTTTCCATGCACCACCTCTAATCATATTTGTTTGTCCTAAAGATGTAAACATATCTGTTCCAAGTGCTAAAGTTCCGTTGTCATTAGTTGACCCCCATATAGAAGCATAAGCCATAACAAATTCCATTACAGTAGTTTCAATATTCATTACATTATTCTCAGCATTAGCATCGTCAGCAACAGTTACAGTAGCAGTTAATGAATAAGTTCCATCAGCAGGAGTCCAATCAGCCATGTCAACAACTAATGTAGCTCCAGCTGCAATTGCAGTTGTAACATCAATTGAAGATGTATAAGCATCGCCATCAGTTAAAGTAACATTATAAGTTGTTTCTTCAGCAGAACCAAAGTTTTGAACAGTAACTTCTGGAGTTGTAGTTTCACCAGACACTACAAATGTAGGTATAACAGCTATAACTCCTAAGTCGTGTGGCTCAGGGAAGCCAACAGTTATGTCATCTATATACCACGAGTCACCATCGTTGTCAGTCATAATAAAAGCAAGATATATTGTACTTCCATTTAAACTTGATAAATCAACAATAAATTCAGAAATAGCACCAGATGTAACATTTGTTTCAGCTAAAACTAATAAGTCTGTGAAATCACCTGTAGTTGTTTGATCAGTTGTCGAATACTTAATTGTTAAAGTTGATCCATAATCTGATAAAAATTGATCACAAGTGAAAAATATTAATTCATTTGCATTTTCATCTAGTGTAATTGCAGGTGTTACAAGCCACTGTTGGTTTTCTCCTCCACTGTTTTCATATCCTGCTTTTACAGAATTCACACCTGAATTAGGATTGCTAGTACTTATGTCCCAAGTAAGAGTTCCTGCTCCATTTTGAAAATTAGCCCATCCTACAGGCATTCCTTCTTCAAAATCCTCAGAAAGGAGAGTTCCTTTTGTACCAGAAAGCATAGGAGTTTTAGTTTTTATTACATGATTAGTAACAACTCCCATAGCGTCTAACTCTTTGTCAGAATATTGACTGCTAAAACTACTTTCTTGTGCATTCACACCGAATACTACAAGAAAAGCCAACATAATTGTAAATAAATTTTGCTTTACTGACAAATATTGTGATGCTGTAACTAAAAAAAGAGTAGAAATAT
>JAOZLS010000232.1 GCA_029934705.1 Bacteroidales bacterium
TTAATTTTTTAATTTCATTAGGTAGTATTGTTATTTTATTATGACTCAAGTCTAATATTTCTATATTTACAAGATTAAATATACCAGCAGGAATCTCTCTTATACCACTTCTCGAAATATCTAATTCTGTAGTATTTTTTACAGATATTTTTAGATAATATTGTAAAGCTAATTTTATATTATAAGCTCGTAACGCTTCTGCTATTTCTAAGTAAAGATTTTCAATATCTTTACCTGATTGCAATGCTCTTTTTTTATATTTTCTTGATTTCTTTTTATTAACACCTATGTATAGCTCACTCAATAAAAGTTGTAAATAAGCTTGTTTAAACTCTTGTTTTTCATAATATTGTATTGCTATATCATTATTTATATTAAAGAAACAATGTCCTATAGATATTGCTTCTTCTCCAAATAATTTATTTGTTTTTTCAAATAAATCATACTGCTCTTCGAGCAATTGCAGTGCGAGTTTTTCATCTTTAGGATAAATTTCTTTTGTTAGTTCTAATACTTCACCCCAAGTAATAATTCCATGTAATAATCCTTTTTTGAAATATTTATAGGATAATTCTCTATCTTTTTTCTTTAAATATAAAAAACCAAGATTGTGATACACTTCGTAAGAAGAGGGGCATTCGCTGTAATTAGTAAAGTCTAACTGTATTAAAGTGTATTTAATAGCTTTTTCAATTTCACCATTTTCTTCAAAGCGTTCAGCAATTTTTGCCATTGCAAATGTAAATATACACTCATCATCTGCCATATCAGATTTATAAATCTTTGAATGCTGAATTAAATATCCAGTTGCTTTTTCAATGTCCACATCTACATACAAATTATGTAATTGCCAATATGGTAAATGGAAGTTTGGACGCTGTTTTATAACTTTCTTTAAATACTCAATTTGTTTTACAGTATCATTTTTATAACAATTTACTATTTTATAATAAAGTTCGCCATTGTTAGGGAAAATTTCACTTGCTTGCGTGTAATATTCTAAGGCTTCTTTTACTTTTTTACCACTCGAATAATTTACTATATAATCTCCTGCTTTAATATATAATTCAGCATTTTTATTATCAATACTTATCGCTTTTTTATAAAAACCCATAGCAATTCCAGAATTATACGCATTTTTTTCTGCATTTTTTAATAATGCACTAACTAACTTTGTTTTGAAATATAGATTTGTTTTTTCTTTCTGATAGGCTTTTTCTAAAAAAGAGATTGACTTCTCTATGTTTAAAACATTATATTTGCTTGCGTTCTTTCTTTCTTTATTGTTGAAATTAGATAATATTATTTCTGCATTAGATAGTTTTATGCTTTGTTCTTTGTAAACTTCACCAACATAATCACGATTAAAGAAAAACTGATGAAATGTTTGTGAGCTTGGTTCATTTTCACTTAGTTGGATAACATTGCCAATATTTAAAATATTAAGTACTTCTGTATAATCCGTCCAAAACAAATCTTTAAATTTCGGGTATTTCATATCCCAATCATTATATGTATAATATTCACGTACAGGACATATTGAAATTACCCTATTATCAACAAGGTTACCTGCTTTATAAAGATGAAGCTCTTTTATTTTAAATGTTTTTATTTCCGACAACTCTGCTCTATTTTTAGTAATAATTGGAATTCTTTCTCCTGTTTCTTGGTTAATATCATAAGTGGTATCAATATATACACCCAGTTTTATATTTAATTCCTCTATTGATAATTCATTTTCTAAAAGTTCAGACTCGTAAAGAGTAAATGAATGATTTTTAACACCCCACATTAATAGTTGCGTTAAACTTTTTTGTCTATCTTCTCTCTCTAAAGGATTAAAAAGTCTATAGTTTTTCCCTTCATTATGAATTTTTTTATAAACAATTTTGCAGGAATCTATATCTCTAATGTCAATGTCAGTATATTGTAATGTATTATTTTTAACATCTTTACTATATATTCCTGGAACATAATATTGTAGATTACTCAAGCTTATAAATTTCTTACGAAAAGAACCAATCCCTATTACTTCACCGTCATAATTTTGACTAAAAAATATATTATTAAAAGTAGATATTGCTTTATCTGTAGTTTTATCTTTCATTATATAAGAAGCAAATTCTGGGTAGTAAATCCAGAATAAGATTTTATGTCTCAGTCTCCGGTGCAGTATTGATTCTTCTATACAGTAAGGATTGCAGTAGCTTCTAACAGGTGCTATAGCGACTGTCCGTTTTTGTAATAACTTATTGTTCTTATTATAAATATGTAATTCTCGCACAAGATAAGAATCTATTTCTTTTAAATTAAATTCCGATTTTTTAATAGTTAGCGTTTTTTCTCCTGTGTCCTTATTTTCATAATATATTGTATCCGTACTAACACCAGATCTCCCCTCTATATCGGAGAATGTACGCTGTTGTGAAAAATCAAAAGAAGTAAAAGCTGATAAACTTCTATTTTTTATATTCGATAAGAATATTTGAAATAAATTTGTTTCATTATTTTTTTCGTCGTAGTAAAATAAAGTACTATTTTCAACTTTATTCTTGTAAACTCTTTGAGTTACATAGTAAGCATATCCTATGTCTTCAATGGCAACAGAATCATAAGGACTCGGCGGTAAAATGTGTGCTAGGCTGTTTTGTGCTTTTGTTGTAAAAGCCAACATGCTTGTTAGAAGCAATAATGTTAAAAAAGTTTTCATATCGTATTATTTGTTTATATAATTATTGAAATTTTAATGTTACTCTACTAAACGTAGATTTTAACTACATTTCTATTTTTTTTACATCCTACACCTGGCCTTAGTCATTTCCCCATTATCCTAAAACGTACTAAATCTTGCTGATGAACCTAATGCCTCTTCTATTCTTAGTAATTGATTGTATTTTGCTGTTCTGTCGGAGCGAGAAGCGGAGCCGGTTTTTATAAAACCTGCATTTAGTGCTACTGATAAATCTGCAATTGTTGTATCTTCTGTTTCGCCAGAACGATGACTAATAATTGTTGTGTATCCGTTTTCTCGTGCTAACTGCACTGTATTTATTGTTTCGGTTAAAGTTCCTATTTGGTTTAATTTTATAAGAATTGAGTTTGCAACGCCTTCTTGTAAGCCTTTGATTAAACGTGTTGGGTTTGTTACAAATAAATCATCGCCAACCAATTGCGTTGTGCTACCAATTGTATCGTTAAGAAGTTTCCACCCTGCCCAATCGTCTTCGGCTAAGCCATCTTCAATAGATACTATTGGGTATTTTGCAACCAGATCTTTCCAAAAATTTACCATTTGTGCCGATGTAAGTTTTTTCCCTATTGAGTCTAACTTATAAATACTCTTTTCTTTATCGTAAAACTCAGATGCAGCAGCATCTACAGCTAATAAAATTTCTTCGCCTGCTTTATAACCTGCTTTGTCAATTGCTTTAAGTACATACTCAACAGCCTGTTCATTAGATTTAAGATTAGGTGCAAAACCGCCTTCATCACCCACATTAACCGAATGAGAATCTTTCTTTAACACTTCTTTTAAATGGTGAAAAACCTCTACACCCATTCGTAAAGACTCGCTAAAACTATTTGCCCCAGCTGGCATAATCATAAATTCCTGAATATCAATATTATTATCGGCATGCGAGCCACCGTTTAAGATATTCATCATAGGAATTGGTAACACATTTGCATTTACACCACCTATATATTTGTATAACGACTGTCCGTGAGTTTTTGCAGCGGCTTTTGCCACAGCTAAAGAAACTCCGAGTATGGCATTTGCTCCAATATTAGATTTATTGGCAGTACCATCAAGCTGAATAAGAGCAGCGTCTATATCACTTTGATTTGCAATATACATTCCTTTTAATTCGTCGTTAATAATTTTGTTAATATTCCCAATTGCTCGTAATACTCCACGCCCCAAATATCTACCAGGGTCATTATCTCTTAATTCTACAGCCTCATGCATTCCTGTTGATGCACCAGATGGCACTGATGCTCTTCCTAAAACTCCTTGTGTTGTATAAACGTCAACCTCAATTGTAGGGTTTCCTCTCGAATCTAAAATAGTACGGGCAAAAATTTGTGCAATTTGTGACATAAGTTATATTTTTATTAATTATTAAGTTAATGTTATTGTTTCTTTTTTATATATTAAGCATCATATAAATTGTGTAATACTTGTTTGACGATTCATCCACAGGACAATGTATCGTCATGAGTTTAAATTACAAATAAAAAAAGTTACTCAATATAAACAGATTTCAAGATACAACATCTTATACAAATCTAACTATTTTTGATCAAAATACTTAATTGTTAAAAAAGAATTAAATAATACTTTGTTTTAGTTCTTAAAATGTCAATTTTTAAAATATATTTGTATAATATTCAGTAAAATAAAATATTATGCCACAATTAGCTGAAGGAGACAAGGCTCCTTTGTTAAATAAAATTTTTGACATAAATAATTTGAAAGGGAAAAAGCTTGTTATTTATTTTTATCCTAAAGACAACACTCCTGGTTGCACTGCCGAAGCATGTAATTTAAGAGATAATTTTGAAGACTTAACAAACAAAAAATTTGAAATTATAGGAATAAGTCCTGATAGTGAAGAAAGGCATGAAAAATTTATAAGCAAACACAATTTACCATTTAAACTTATTGCCGACACCGAGAAAGAAATACTTGAAGCTTACGGAGCTTGGGGCGAAAAAAAACTATACGGAAGAGAATATATGGGTGTTAGACGACAAACATTTATTGTTGATGAAAATGGGATTATTGAAAAAATAATAAAAAAGGTAAAAACTAAAGATCATACAAACCAAATATATAAAGAATTAAATATCAATTAAGAAAACAATAAAAAAATGGCTAAGAAAAATACAGAAGTTACCGATAATAAAGCTGCAAAATTTAAAGCACTACAGTCAACACTAGATAAAATTGACAAGGAATACGGGAAAGGTACAATAATGAAAATGTCTTCCGATTCAATTCAACCAATTGCTTCGATATCATCGGGTTCAATTGGTTTAGACCTTGCTTTGGGAATTGGAGGAATCCCTAGAGGACGTGTTATTGAAATATTCGGACCAGAATCGTCGGGTAAAACAACTTTAGCTTTACACATAATTGCTGAAGCTCAAAAACTAGACGGGGTCGCTGCTTTTATTGATGCAGAGCATGCTTTTGACAGCTATTATGCTGAAAATTTAGGCGTTGATGTTGATAATTTATTAATTTCGCAACCCGACCACGGAGAACAAGCTCTTGAAATTACCGACCATCTTATTCGTTCGGGTGCAGTTGATATTATAGTTATTGACTCGGTTGCTGCTCTTACTCCAAAAGCTGAAATTGAAGGCGAAATGGGAGATTCAAGAATGGGACTTCAAGCTAGACTAATGTCTCAGGCTCTTAGAAAATTAACATCTAATATTGGTAAAACCAAAACTTGCGTTATTTTTATAAACCAACTTAGAGAGAAAATTGGTGTAATGTTTGGAAATCCGGAAACTACAACTGGCGGTAATGCTCTAAAATTCTACTCTTCAATTAGGCTTGATATTAGAAGAATTGGACAAATAAAAAATAACGAAGACATAGTTGGAAATAAAACTAGAGTTAAAGTTGTGAAAAACAAAGTTGCTCCGCCATTTAAGAAAGCCGAATTTGATATTATGTACGGACTTGGTATTTCCAAAATTGGAGAAATAATTGACATAGGAGTTGAACTAGATATTATTAACAAAAGTGGTTCATGGTACTCGTATGGCGAAACAAAATTAGGACAAGGTAGAGATTCTGTTAAAGCTATTTTTATGGATAATGTAGAATTAGCCGATGAAATTGAAGCTAAAATTAGAGCTCATTTTGCTAACAAGTAAAATATTTTCAACAATATTATACTAACAAGAGATGCGAAACTTAATAAGTTTCGCATTTTTTATTTATCGCTTATCAATCTTTTTTCAAAGAATAAACCCTAATACTTCCCTTATTAAACAACTCTTTATCAAAGAATTTACTTATTTTGGGGTTATTATCAATTATTCTGCTATCTGAATAAAAATATTCAGCCCCTTGGTCAATCATTTGTTTTACCTTTTTAGGTGTTAGCATGTCATTATCAAAGCCCCATCCTTTTTTATCAATATAATACATAAAAATATAATGCGATATATCGTTTCCAACAATACATAATTTATCTTTTGGTACAATTTGCCGTAATTCATCTTTATAAGCATAAATATCCTTGTTAAAACCAGGCTTTTCGGTATTCCAACGAATTTCCATTCTAAGCTGTGTTGTTACAGGCAAAGCTAATAACAAAACAAATGATAAATACAGCCAAAACTTATTAAGCTTGATTAAATTATAAGCACCATAACTAACAATAATAAAGACTAATGGTATAAACGGAAATAGATAATAATCGTGAACCTTTGCTATCATATTTAATTCAAACAGAAAATATAATACAACTACAAATGCTAAGGCTATAAAAACATAAAAGTTTTGTTTCATAAATTCTTTCTTTTTAATAATGAAGTAAAAACCTGAAAGAAAAAACAATACTGAAGCATAATTTAAAATAAGCTCGGGTAAAGTTGAAATTAAATGATGTTTTAAATAATCCAATAATGTAAAAATACTTGTAGAATTATCAAACATTCCTTGTGTAATTCCATTTCCTGTC
>JAOZLS010000233.1 GCA_029934705.1 Bacteroidales bacterium
TTTTGCATATATGCTATTTATACTCTGTATTCTTATAAAATTCCCATTTGATGTAAAATGGTCAATCATTAGTTTATCTCCATCTAAATAAAACCTCCATTGTTGTTTTGTAGCAAAACGATTATACTTGCCAATGATTAATTTCATACCTACGATTGAACTTGGGTTTATCCAAGCGGTAACGCTTTTATCGCTGGTAATATCTAAACTACTATTTGTTCCACAGTCTATATAATCATTACTACCATCAAAATCCAGAGCAAATCCTGCTCCTTGTGTTTGTGCATTTGTGTTTATTGCCGAAAATGCAAAAAGACAGATTAAAATTATTTGTAGTTTTTTCATTTTTATTTGTTTTTTTTTTTGTTAGAAAATTATTGTTTTGGTGTATTGGGAACATAATTTATATCTATTTCTGATATGTTAAGATTTTTATCTATTTTAAGTAATATTGATTGATATGGTTTAAAAATGAGTTGATATTTTACACTTTCATTATCAATAGTTATTTCTATCTCTTTTGTTATATTATTTTCTGATAAAGACTGACCATAAGATAATGGCAAACTTAAATTTTGAGCTTTTGGATTTGCGAAAAATATATAATAATCTTTTTTTGCTTTTTTACAAATAAAATTGGATATTTTTTCTCCATTTATAATTGGAGCTTTAATATAAATTTCATTAAAATTACTTTTAACATTATTAAGACTAAAAATATGCTTTATCGTTGCATTAAAATCAGTAGTTTTAATATAACCTGCTTGCCGAGGTTTTCTTTTCATACATATTTTTAAACCTTTATCAGCAAATTGGCTAATTATTTTCAAAGCTTCAAAATCCATAAATTCAACATCTATATACAGTAATGAAAATTCAGCATCGCCAATAGTAAGTTTATTGTTTGAAAATTCAGCATCTTTTAAGAATTTCTCATTTATCCATAATGGGTGATAGCCGGTAAGTTCGTTTGGCATATTTGTATTTCTCATTTCATAATCGCCCCACGCCCAAGGCATTTGGGGGTTTGGATTATCCATTTCTTGTCCTGTCCAAGCGTCTTCTTGCGGAATATATACTGCTATTTCGGAATAAGTTTTACCTATTCTTAAATATTTACTAACTGTTTCCATATATTTGTTAAAATCCGCAATTTCGTTCCATAATTTTCCTGCTGTGCCTACGTGAACTGTTGCATAAAAAGAGATAGAATCAACTCCTATGGGATTAAAAGGCATTCCGTGCCATATAATTTGATTTACTCCATTTGCAAAAAGGGCATCTGCAACAAGTTTTAAATCGGCTGTTTGTTCTTCTTTTAGATGCCTGTAATTAATATTACCAAGCGAATCCTTCTTAGGAAAACCGTAAGTGCAAGTAAAAGTTTCGGAACTGATAATTGTTTTTCCTGAAAGCACTGCGGCAGAAAGCGGAATTAACGAAAAGTTTGGTTCGTAAAGCATAGCTTCACTTTCTGGAACATCTTGACTTGCGTATGCAGTAAGAATATCAACTGGAGCACCAGAACATTGAGAACGTGAATAAGAATTATTTGCATTTGCCCAGCTTGTTAATTGTTTGTAAAAGTTATTAATAACGAGTTCGGACACAAGTTTCATGTAATCGTAGTGAATATCGGCATTTTTTTTGGCGTATATGCTATCCATGTATGGAATTAAATTATATCCATATTTTTTTTCAAATTTTTCTGCAAATCCGTCTGTCCAAATTTTACGAGTTTCTACTTCCCACGAGTCGCAAAATAAGCAAGAAGACGAGCCATTTAATGCTGGTTTAAGTGCCGTTCCCATTATATTTGCATAATCTGCAAAAGCTTCCGAACTTAAATGATTAAGTATATAGCCCTTGCGAGGATATTCCCAAGATACGCTGTAAGTATTCTTATATTCATCGTTTTTTGGTTTATAAACTTGTGTAGAGTTTTCGAGTTTTACAAAGCTGTCGCCAAATGGCCAACCTGTTCCATAAGTAAAATCGCATTGTAAACCTATTGAATCGCAATATTGTTTGGTATATTTTACAATATTTTGCCATTCAGGACTAAGCCAATCGTAACGAGCTGTATAAATTGCATCTTCTTCTTTTTTGAATCTTTTTCTGCTTAACGGATAAACCCACGCAATTTCTACTCCGCCAAAATTATTTTCTTTTATTCGGTCTAACTGAAATTTCACATCTTCTTGGCTTATTGAGTCCGCAAACCACCACCAGCGAGTTAAAGGTTTTGCTGTTTTGTAAATTTCTTGTGAAAAATCAAATTTTGGCTCACTGTTTTGAGTTTCTTTTTTAGAATCACAGCTATAATAAAATAAGATAAGTGTTCCTAAAAAGGTAAAAATAAATAGGTGTTTAATTATTTTTTTCATATTTGTTTGTTAAAGTGTAATTTGTGTTAATTCGTTAAAATCCGTGTTTCTATCATATAAAAAAAATAGGAATATGTATAAAATATTTTGACAGATAAACACAGAATTTTATAATTTCAATTAAAAGATTGGCTTTAGTTTAAAATGGCGATGTTATTTTGCCTATTTCAGGTGTTTTTACCTGAAATTTTGAGAAGAAGCAAGGTAAAAACACCTCATTTAGGCAATTTATATCGACCAACGACATTTTTAAACTAAAGCCAAAATATTTGCGATGCAATCAGCTATTATCAATAAATTATTGTTTTAATAAAATCCGATATAATCAAGTTCTTTCTAATTTTAACAATAAATTAATTCACTATTATTTTTTTATTTATTATTTGATTGTCGTAAAATATTTTTAGAATATAAACTCCTTTTTGAAGGCTGTTTGTTTTTATTTGATTTATTTCTGCCTCCAAATTTTGAGTTTTACAAATTTTCCCTGTAATATCTATTATTTCTAATTTAATATTATCTTGATTTATTTTTGTACAATCAATATAGAAATTTCCATTATTTGGATTGGGGTAGATATAAATATCAGAATTAATTTCATCTTTAACACCTAAAATATCAACAATTGTAACTGAATAATCTTCTACTTCGCCGTAAGTTGTTATTCCACATTCAGTAACAGGTTCGTCTTGTGTGTCCCAAATTCTTGCTCTTAGCGTGCTTATACCAAGTTGTGCATTGTCTGGCACAGTAATTTGTCCTTGAAAAACATTTTGAGCAGTTTCGGCAATATAGGCAAGTTCATTTTCGTCTTCAAAATCGCCGTCGGAATTCCAGTCTATCCAAACAGCACACCTTGAGTTGTCGGAAGGATTTGCTTGTCCGTTTGTTAGCGAGAAATTATAAGTCTCGCCTTGTGCTACTTGTGTGTTTAGATGTCTGAAATTAGAATAGACTTCTCCACCAGAATCGTTGTTTATGTTGCGTAAAGTAAAATTGCTGATAGACTGAAAAAATATAACTGCTGAAGTGCTTTTTGCCTCACAATATTCATAATTAATTTGTCGTCCGTTACCTGGGTTTATAATTGTAGGTGTTTGAACGGCATCGGTTGTTACTGAAACTAGTTCTGCATCTGCAATGTTTCCAATTGTAGCATTTTCGGAAATAGAATAAGCTAGATGAAAATAGTTTATTCCAAGAACAAGTTCTTGTGTATTAGTGAATTGGATGTTGTTTTCGGAAATAGAAGCAGAGGCAAATAAATTGTCGGTAGAAAAAACATTTGAACTTCCTGTATAATAAATTTCTAGGTTTTCAATATCATTAATATTAGTTGTTTGGTTCATATTAACAACAATTTCGTTTAGGTTTATCGGATTTTGCGAACCAATAGTTGTAATCTCAATTGTAATAATTTGTTCTTTATTTCCAGGTTCTGCATAATTCGTGTTATTTTGCGAAGATGTTGAAGATAGATAAATCATATCGGCATTATAATCATATAAATCTGATTGCCAAACACCTCTACCAAAAGTAGCTGCACGTAATCTGCTGTTCTCGTGAGTTGTTTCGTCGTAATAAATTTCGAGTTCAGAAACTACTACATTTGGGAAATTATTCATAAATGGAATCCATGTTTTGTTTCCTATTTTTACATATACCCCTCTGTCTGTTCCTGCATATATTTCGGTCTCGGTAGTGTTTAATTTGTTGTGAACTATTGTCATTGCTGGCAAATTTGGTAGTCCGTCTGAAATATTTTCCCAGCTTGCACCTCCGTTTATTGTTTGATAAATTTGATTTCCGTAGTAAGAGCCAAAAGTAGTCCACGCAATATCAGGATTGTTTTGATTAATAGCAATATAAGTTAAGCTACTTTGTATTGAAGATAAGTTATTAGTAATTTGTTCCCAATTTTCGCCGCCATCGGTAGTTTTCCAAATGTTTGAGTTATCGGCAACATACAAAACCTGTGAATTAGCTTTGCAGGTAGCCATTGAACGAAGTTTACTACTAGTAGAGACACCTGACAGCTCTGTCCAATCATCACCTTTATTTGTTGTTTTAAAAATTCTATCCACCCCAACATAAAGTGTATTATTATCGTTTGGGTCTATAACATAAGGGGTTACCCAGTATCCGCCGTAATGTCCGTAAACGTCTCCTGTTAAATAAATTGGTTCTGTTTCCCAATTATCATCGGTTCTATAAAGTCTTCCGTAAAATACTGTTGAATATTGAGTTGCAGTGTTATTGTAATCAACAATACATTCCATGCCATCTCCATCATTAGCATCTATCCATTCTTCATTAATTAATGATTTTGTTCCGTTGTCTTGCAGACCTGCCATTACATTATTTTCTACATTTCCCGATAATCTATAAATTTGGCTTACTGCGGTTCCGTTAGTTATATCTATCCACGTATCTCCATTATCGGTAACTTTGTATATTCCTCCATCATTAACTTCAAAAAGAGTGTTTTCGTTCTGATATTTCATATAATGTACATCTGCATGAACAGTTGTGTGTCCTCCGTCGCCCCACCAATGAGTTTTACATTCCCAATTATAGCCACCATCTGTTGATTTCCATGCGTTTATACCACCAACCCAAAGTTCGTTCGCATTTGTAGGAGAAATAGCAAGTGCCATGTCGTAAAGAGCTTGACCGTTCCAAGTATCATAAATTCCATCAATATAATAGCCAGTAATGTTATGTCCTTCAACATTAGCTTCGAATGCTATTTCAAAAGTATTTCCACCATCGTCAGATTTATATAAACCGCCAAATCCTTGTGAGCTTCCTGCACTTATTGCATAAATGATATTTGGGTTTGCTGGTGTTACCGAAATGTCTGTTCTAATGGTTGTTATAGGGGTCGAATAAATTTGTTCCCAGTTTTCACCAGCATCGGTAGTTCTGAAAATTTCATCTTTGGAGGAAGCATAAAGTGTATTGTCTTCGTCCTGCGGTTTAAATTCTAAATCGAAAAATTTACCTTCTTTTATTAAATTCCAATTATCTCCGCTATTTGTTGTTTTAAAAATACCATTTGTAGAGGCACAATAAAGTATTTCAGGATTTGTTGGATGAATTAATAATCTTTTTAAAAGTGCTTCTTCTGTTACGTCATAATTTAAACCAGTTGCTTGCCATGAGTTTCCTGCATCAGTTGATTTTAAAATTCCAATACTGTGATTATCGTTTGACGCACCTCCAAGAGAACTCATTGAGCCTTCGTCTCTGTCTCCTGTTAAAATATACATTGTATTTGAAGTTTCAAAATCATTTGGAATAGCAATATCGCTAACTCCGAGAACTTGATTGTTATCGGTTAGTGGTATCCAAGAATTTCCCCCGTCGGAAGTTTGCCATAAACCACCAGAAGGACTTCCTGCCCAAAATATATTTTCGTTAGTAGGGTGAAATTCGATAACATTAAATCTACCGAGTCCACTGTAACCTCCTTCGGATTCTGTTATTCCCATGTTTTCCCAGTCGCCATTTATACTGTTTTTATTTTCGTAAAATTCAGGATTTTCAGCTACATATTTTTTATATTCTGAATATGCATTTGTTTTGGGAAAATCGCCTGTAATTTTGTTTACTCTGTTATCCCAAAAATATTCCCAACGTTTATAAACTTTCCAACCGCCTGCTTTTCTTTTTGTTCCATTTTCATAAACGTAACCGTCTTTTACGTTGTATGGTTTCCAGTATTCGTTAAAAGCTGTTTGAATATCAAAAAATGTAAGAGTTCCTGCTTCTTTTTTGTCTTGTGGAAGTAAATCTTGCCAAGTTTGTGAAAAACTGTTAAGTGTTAACAAAATAACACTTGTTATTAGTAATATTTTTTTCATTTTTTTTCATTTTAAATAATTAGTGATTTTTATGAGAGCATGGTACGAAAAATATGTAGCTTAAGCGTAGTAGAAGAAGGGTTAGTTGTTTACATAGTTTTAGCTTAGAGTAAACCAACCTTGCAATTTAGGCTACGAGGATTTTAAATATTCATGTTTTACATTTTTTAGCGGATATGTTTGATATACACAAAAATAGTCGTTATTCTGAACCTATTGTGTATTTATACCAAATTAACATCAAAATCACCGATAAATTATTTGTTTTTTTTCGTTAGTCGAAAACTATTGTTTCCGAGTTTTACTTAAAATTTGAAGATTGAGTCTACTCCGAAAAGTAAAAACAGCTAAATTAAGTCATACGATGAATCTCTAATAGCCTGATTAACAGGATGAATAATTCCTGTAATTTTGCAAATTATTCATCGTAT
>JAOZLS010000030.1:0-10383 GCA_029934705.1 Bacteroidales bacterium
CACAAAGCTGTTTTTTTTTCGTAATGACAAAAATATTTTATATGTTATTTAGCATCTTTTTTGGCAATGCTCTTAAATAATCAGGTATATATAAATTACTGATAGTCATCGTATCACTGTTTTCAATTTAAGTAAAATATTTTGAGTATAATAATCTGTTTATTAACACATTGATACGATGACTTGCTATTTTAAAACACCCTCTAAATTTTAAAATTGTATCTTTGATTTAATATTTGTTTAAAAAAATAACACTACCGCATGAAACTTTTCACTTCTATTATATTTTTTTTAATATCTGTAAATTTAACACTATCACAAACAGTACTTTATGATAGTACTAGTGTTTCGCAAAAATATGACAGTCTTTATAATGCTATTGGGCAAAATAGAGTTTTTCCAGAACGCTATAAATTATCAATTTTAGTAGCCTTATCGCATTATCCGACTTTATATAACTGTGAAATAATTTTTCAAGAAGATAAAATTAAAACAACACTTAATACACGCCCCAAATTTGGTTCTTACTTTAAAAAAACTCAAAAACGCACATATATTATAAGAATAAATAATTCTGATAAAGGAGAAATTCTATTAAAAGATGTTCCTTTTAATGCACGTATAGGAATTTTTGCTCATGAAATTGCTCATATTTATGATTTTGAGAGTCGTGGATTTTTTAAAGTAATAGGGCGAGGTTTTGACTATATGTCTAAAAAGTCTAAGCGTAAATTTGAATACGAAATTGATAGTTTAACCATAGTTCATGGTGCAGGTTGGCAACTATACGAATGGTCGTATTTTGTATTGAACTTATCTAAAGCATCAGAAGATTATAAAAATTTTAAACGTGAAATTTATATGAAACCCGAAGAAATAGAGACTCTTATTCTAAAAATTGGGATATAAAATTTAATGGCTTTAGTTTAAAATGTCGTTGGTCGATATAAATTGCCTAAGTGAGGTGTTTTCACCTCGCTTCTTCTCAAAATTTCAGGTAAAAACACCTGAAATAGGCAAAATAACATCGCCATTTTAAACTAAAGCCAATTTAATGATTATCTCCAAGACTCCTAGAATGTTCTTTAACAAATAGAAAATTAATTAATTCGCAGCATTCAGATTCCAAATCAAGTTTGGAAAGACGTTTCTTAAAAGTTTTCTTATAAAAAAGTTTCAACCTTTAAATAAAAAAGCCGAAATATTTTTTATAATGAGAATATTCTCATTATATTTGCACAAAATAAATAATATGCCAAGAAGAGTTACACCACGAAAAATTGTTGCACCACCAAAGTTTAAATACTATAAACCCGTTGGTCATAACATTTCTAAATCCGAAAAAATTGAACTTTTATACGAAGAGTATGAAGCCATTAAACTTGCCGACTACGATATGCTAAATCATAACGATGCTGGCGAATTAATGGGGATTTCGAGAGCAACTTTTGCAAGAATTTATGAAAAAGCTCGCAAAAAAATAGCTTTAGCTTTAGTTGAAGGCAAAATTCTTGAAGCAAAATTCGGGAATGCATATTTTGATGACGATAGATATGAATGTAGCAATTGTAAAGCTACTTTTAATATTACAGAAAATTCCGTAAAAGATAAATGTCCGATATGTAATAACAAGAATATTAATAAAATAGAATTTTAATAAAAACAATAACTAATTAAAATAAAGAAACATGAAAACAGTAATAACATCAACAGGAAACGAAATTAATTCGAAATTTGACCTTAGATTTGGTCGCACATCATATTTTTGTGTTTACGATGACGAAACAGGGAATACCGAATTTATTTTAAACGATAATAAAGAAGCACAAGGTGGTGCAGGAACAAAAGGAGCAGAAAAAGTTATTGAGCTTGGTGTAACAAAAGTTGTTTCAGGACATTTTGGACCAAAAGCAAAAGAATTACTTGATAAATTTAAAATTCAACTTGTAACAATGCCCGATGACACCAAAACTATTGCAGAAATTATTGAAATGATGAAAAAATAAAAAGATCGGTCTAAAAAGCTTTTTTTTTGAAGAAAGAAGACCCTGAGGGTTTTATCTACTAACTTATTATAAGCATATTATATTTACTGCATTTTGCTAAAATAAACCCTCAGGGTCTTTTTATACTCAATTTAATGAATTATTACGCAAATATGCTTATTGAATTTGCAATACAAAAAAAATCTGTAGCCTGAGCGAAGTCGAAGGCGAGTTCTCAATTAACAACAATATCGCAAATTGCAGTTTTCGGCATAGACAAGCTCAGCCTACGGTTATCATCCTACGAATAATTAAAAACATTAATAAGTACAACTTAAAAAGTTGTACTACCTAAATTATAAAATTATGCCTTTAAAAATAGCTGTTGCCAGCGGAAAAGGAGGAACAGGAAAAACAACAGTATCAGTAAATCTCCAATATTTTATAAGTAAATATTGGAACGAAAAAGTACTGTTAGTCGATTGTGATGTAGAAGAACCAAACGATAAAATATTTTTTGAGAAAGCTATAAATATCGAAAAAAAAGAATCGGAAATTCTAATACCATACATCGACCAAGAGAAATGCACATTTTGCAGAAAATGTGTTGACTGGTGCGAATTTAATGCAATTGTAGTAATTCCGCCAGTGAAATTTGCACAAGTAAACGAGAGCCTTTGCCATTCGTGTGGTGCATGCCTTATTGCTTGCGACGATGGTGCAATTACAGAAAGTCCGGTATCAATAGGACAAATTAATAAATTTGATACAGGAGTTGGGAATGGATTGCATGAAGGAAGCCTAAAAATTGGTTCTGCCATGCAAACTATGGTAATTGCCGATTTAAAAAAAGAAGACCCAAAAGACTCTGAAATAATCCTTTATGATGCACCTCCAGGTACAAGTTGCCCAGTGGTAACAACAGTTTCGGATGCCGATTATATTGTGCTAGTTACAGAGCCTACTCCATTTGGACTTTACGATTTAAAGTTAACAATTGACTTACTTAACGATTTAAAAAAGAAATTTGGAATTATAGTAAACAAAGCAGGATTAGGAAACAACGATTTGTATGAATATTTAGAAAAAGAAAAAATTGAAATTTTAGGCGAAATACCATTCGACAAAGATTATGCAAAAAAATATTCGTCGGGAAATTTGCTCAATAATATTTCTGAAAAAACAGAAAGAATATACAAAGATATTATTTCAAAAATTAAATTAAACATATCGTAAAATGCAAGAAATAACTATACTAAGCGGAAAAGGAGGCACAGGTAAAACAACAATTACCGCAGCAATTGCCTCTATTGCTAAAAATGCAGTTTTTTGCGACAACGATGTTGATGCCGCAGACTTACACCTAATTTTAGAACCTAATATTCTAAAAGAAAATTCTTTTGATAGTGGCTCTAAAGCAATTATTGATATTGAAAAATGTACTAATTGCGATATATGTATCGACCATTGCAGGTTTGACTCAATCCATTACGATAAAAGCGATAATATATATGTAAACCCTTTTGAATGTGAAGGCTGTAGGCTTTGCGAAAGAGTTTGCCCTGCTGATGCTATTTCAATGATTAGAAGTTTAAATAATTATGAATATGTATCGGAGACTCGTTTTGGATATATGGTACATGCTAAAATGGGTGCTGGCGAAGAAAACTCAGGAAGACTCGTAACTTCAATAAGGAACAAAAGCAAAGAAATTGCTAAAGAAAACAATCTTGATTTTATTATAAATGATGGACCTCCAGGTATTGGTTGTCCAGTAATATCGTCGGTTACTGGTACAAATAAAGTTCTTTTAGTTATTGAACCAACAAAATCTGGTTTTCACGATATTAAAAGATTAATTGAACTACTTGAAAGTTTCAAAGTAAAGACTTATGCTTTAATAAATAAATTTGATATTAATACTGAAATATCAACTGAAGTTGAAGAGTTTTTAAAAACACTAAACATACCATTGCTTGCAAAAATCCCTTTTGATACAACTATTGTTGAAGCAATGATTAATAAGCAAACAATAAGTGAATTTGCTCCTAATTCTGAAATTTCAAAAATGATGAAAGACGTTTGGAGTGTTTTATCAAGCTCAAATTAACAAACTTTCAAAATAAATACTAATTTTGCAACATCTTTAATCGTGAAAGTGGTTAAAGATGTTTTTTATATTTATAAATATTATGCTAAACGATAAAGACTCAAGACACAATTTTTTTTCATTTCTAATACACGCTTTATTTCTTGCTTTGGCAAATAGTTTTATTGATGTTGATGTTATATTACCATCAATGATTCTTGAATTGGGTGGAACCTCGATGCACATTGGTTTTTTAACTGCAATTATGCTTGGAGGTGCGAGTGTTACTCAATTAATTTTTGCACCATTTATTAGTAATAAATCTTACAAAAAGAAATTTTTACTTTTAGGAATAAACGCTAGAATACTTTCACTAATAACAATAGGTTTTTTGCTATATTATATTTCAGAAAATAGAGAACAAAATTTATTATGGCTAATTTTTGTAGTTATTACAATATTTGCAATTGGAGGAGCTTTTGCAAATTTAAGTTACAACGATATAATAGGGAAATCGGTAAATGAAAGATCTCGAAAAAAGTTTTTTTCTATAAAACAAATAACGGTAGGTACAGGTATTTTTATTTCGGCATATTTTGCAAAAAAAGTCCTTGCTATAAATGATTATCCGTACAATTATATGTATTTATTTTTCATAGGATTTATACTTTTAGGAATAGCATCCGGAGGCTTTTGGGCAGTTCGTGAGAAAGTTCCTTCAAAGCTACACGTTGAAAATTTCAAGCACTTTATTTCTATAATGAAAACAGAAATACTTCAAAATAGAAAATTAAAATACTATTTAGGATTTGTAAATACGCAAGGTGTTTCGGTTGCTTTTTTACCTTTTATTATTCTATATTCAAAAGAAATTTTAGCAGGAGGAAGCATTGAAATTGGTAATTTCTTGATTTTTAAAGTTCTAGGAGCAGTATCATCAGGTATAATTATTTCTATTTTAGTAAAAAAAATGAAGTATAAATATTTAATGTATATAAATGCTTTTATAAGCTTATCAATGCCATTTTTAATGATGATGAGTAACTCTGTTACAGCATTTTATGTAGTCTTCTTCTTTGGTGGTGTAATTATTTCAATGTACTCAATAACAATGAATGGGGTTCTGTTAGAAGTTTCAAACAAAGACAATAGAGCGTTATACACGGGTATTTCTGGTTTTGGATATATTCTTCCAGCAATTTTTCCAATATTAAGCGGTTGGTTGATTAAAGAATATAGTTTTCATGAATTTTTTGCACTATTTATTATTATTATTCTTGGGACACTTTTTTTTATAAGAAAGCTAAACTGCGAAAAATAAATATAGTAATTATCTAAAGGAATAATTACTGCAAAAAAAGTTTATTTACCTTGTCTAGTTTTTCTTCCATTGATAAATTTCCATCAATTTTATATATTTTATGACCATCACTTTCCATTTTTCTAAACCAAGTCATTTGTCGCTTAGAAAATTGATGAATTGCAGTATTCAGCTGTAAATACATTTCAGGATACGACAATTCGCCCATAATAAATTGTGTAATAAACTTATATTCTAATCCGTAATAAACAAGAGTTTCTGGAGGCACTCCTTCGTTTAGTAAACTTTCAACTTCCTTTATCATCCCTTCTTGAAATCGCTGCTCTAGCCTTTCTGTAATTCTTTTTCTACGAGCATCTCTATCAAATACCACTTGTATATTTAAACTATTTATTTTAGGATAAAATGTATCTATTTCCTTATTACTCTTATAAAAAAGAGCTATTTCAACGGCTCTAACAAGCCTTTTTCTGTTTGATGTATCACTAATATTATGAGCTTGCTTATTTTTATTTAGAATTTCTTCGAGTTCTTCATCGGTTTTCTTTTCTAAATCGTAACGCAGAACATCATCAACAGGAACATTTATTAACCTATAACCTTTCAATACTGCATCAATATACATTCCCGAGCCACCACAAATAATTGGTAACTTGTCTCTTTTCAAAATATTATAAAAAACATCTATAAAATCTTTCTGATATTCATAAACATTATATTTTTCGCCAGGTTCTATAATATCTGTTAAATGATACGGAATTTGTTTTCCATTAATTACATAATCAGAAAGGTCTTTCCCAGTTCCAATATCCATTCTTCTATATACCTGCCTTGAGTCGGCACTAATAATTTCGCCATTTAACTGTAATGCCAAATTTACTGCAAGTCCTGTTTTTCCACCAGCAGTTGCTCCCAAAACCGTTATTACATCGTAGTTACTCATAAATATTTACTGTTTTCAAAAAAATAATTCTTAAAATTAAGAAATAATTGACAAAAAAACACACTTTTTATTAAACAAACATCAAATTTAACATATTATTTATTCATATTTGAAAACTAAATGATACTTTTGCAAAATATAAGAAAACAATATGGCAAACGTTATAAACATAAGAAATAAAAAAGCAAGACTAAATTTTGAACTGGAAGATAGATATGTTGCAGGAATTGAATTATACGGAACTGAAATAAAATCGATAAGACAAGGGAAAGCTTCAATTAACGATTCTTTTTGTGTGTTTCTTCCAAGTCTTAAAAAAGCTAATGTATTTGAACTTTGGGTTAGAATGCATATTGCAGAATATTCTCACGGAAGCTTTAACAACCACGAACCACGTAGAGATAGAAAATTGCTACTTACAAAACGTGAGTTAAAAAAGATTGAGCGAAAAGTAAAAAATACAGCACTTACAGTAATTCCTCTTAAACTTTTTATAAACGATAGAGGCTATGCAAAACTTGAAATTGCTACGGCACGAGGAAAAAAGCACTTTGATAAAAGGCAAGACCTAAGAAATAGCGACGATAAACGAGAAATGGACAGAGCAAAAAAGCATAACATCTAAAAAATAACTTCATACCGAAAAGATATTTCACCCCTAAATCCCCTCGGGGACTTTTAAACATTAAAAAAGAAACAATGAGTAACAATTATAAAAACATAATAGGAATAGATGAGTTTTCTGAAACAATTAAAACCGAAGACGCAATATTAATATACTTTTCGCACGAAAAATGTAACGTTTGTAAAGTGTTAAAACCAAAAATAGCAGAATTACTAAAAGAAAAATACCCTAAAATGAAAATGGTATATTCCGATACGGTCATTGACCCAGAAACAGCTGGACAGAATAGTATTTTTGCTGTTCCTACAATATTAACCTTTTTTGGAGGACAAGAATACACCCGAAAAAGCAGAAATATTAGCCTCGGCGAATTATCAGACGCAATAGAGCGACCATATAATATGATATTTTAATACGTATGAAAACTAAAAAGAAGATTCCTATCGCTATAATTACAGCTTTAGGATTTTTTTTGCAAAATTATTAATAATTTAAGAATTTTATAAATAGCAAACAGCTGTATAAGTTAATAATACCCACGATTACATAAGAGCATGATATATAACATAATTTTACATGATAAATAAATAAAAATAACCGTAAAATTTTTAATATATTTGAACTTTCAAAATAAATAAAATAACAAAATAATATACATTATGGCAAAAGTAAAAGGAGCAATTGTAGTTGACACCGAACGATGTAAAGGTTGTAATCTTTGCGTTGTAGCCTGCCCTACAAATGTTATTGAATTAAATGAAGAAGTGAATATTAAGGGATTTAACTATGCTTACCCTAAATTTCACGATGCATGTACTGGTTGTACCAATTGTGCAACAGTATGCCCCGACATGGTAATTACTGTTTATAGGTTTAAACCAGCAAAAGCATAATAGTAGTAATAAAAAAAAACATTAAATAATGGAAGAAGTAAGATTAATGAAGGGTAATGAGGCAATTGCCGAAGCTGCTATCAGAGCTGGAGTTGACGGATATTTCGGATACCCCATAACCCCACAATCAGAAATAATAGAATACTTAATGCTAGAACAACCTCACCTTAGAACAGGAATGCAGGTATTACAAGCAGAAAGCGAAGTTGCTGCAATAAATATGGTTTATGGAGCTGCTGGTTGCGGAAAAAAAGCAATGACCTCATCATCAAGCCCAGGAATAAGCCTTAAACTAGAAGGTATTTCATATATAGCAGCATCTGAACTGCCATGCTTAATTGTAAATGTTCAAAGAGGTGGCCCAGGATTAGGAACAATTCAACCCTCACAAGCAGACTATTTTCAAGCAGTAAAAGGCGGAGGACATGGCGATTACAGATTACTAGTTCTTGCCCCAGCATCGGTACAAGAAATGGCCGATTTTGTTGACCTTAGTTTTGAGCTAGCTTTTAAATATCGTACTCCTGTTATGATTTTATCCGACGGAGTTATAGGACAGATGATGGAGAAAGTTGTACTACCTCCACAAAAAGAAAGATTATCTAATGAAGAACTAATAAAAAAATACGGAAGCTGGGCAACAACAGGAAAGCCAGCAAGTAGAGAAAGAAATATTATTACTTCACTAGAGTTAAAATCAGAAAGACAAGAAGCTCACAATCATAAGCTTCAAGCAAAATATAAAGAAATTTCTGAAAACGAAGTAAGGTTTGAGAAATTAAACTGCGACGATGCTGAATATTTAATTGTAGCTTATGGCTCAAGTGCAAGAATAAGCCAAAAAGCAATGCAAATAGGACGTGAAAAAGGTATAAAGGTAGGCGTTTTAAGACCTATAACATTATGGCCTTTCCCCTCAGATGAAATTAATAAACTAGCAGACCAAGTTAAAGGAATACTCACAGTAGAAATGAGTGCCGGACAAATGGTAGAAGATGTTAGATTAGCAGTAAACGGTAAAATTAAAGTAGAATACTTTGGACGATACGGAGGAATGATACCTTCGCCAAACGAAGTAATTGAAGCTTTAGAACAAAAACTTATAGGAGGATAATAAAATGGCAGAGATATTAACACCCGAAGAAATAATAAAACAAGGCGAACCAGTCTTTGTTAAAACTAAGTTAATGACCGACAATACATTATCGTATTGCCCAGGTTGCGGACACGGAGTTGCCCACAGAATAACAATGGAAGTTCTTGAAGAAATGGGAATTGGGGACCAAACAATTGGTGTAGCCCCAGTTGGATGTTCTGTATTAGCTTACGAATTTATGAATATAGATATGCAACAAGCAGCCCACGGGCGTGCACCAGCAGTTGCAACAGGTATAAAAAGACTTTTTCCCGAAAAATATGTATTTACCTATCAAGGCGATGGCGATTTAGCTGCAATTGGAACAGCCGAAACAATTCATGCTTGTAATAGAGGCGAAAATATCGTAATTATTTTTGTAAATAACGGTATATATGGAATGACAGGAGGGCAAATGGCTCCAACGACTTTAGAAGGCATGGTTTCATCAACATCTCCTCACGGAAGAGACGTAGAAATGATGGGTTCCCCTATTAAAATGACTGAAATGGTAGCAACATTACCAGGAGTTTGTTTCGCAACTCGCCAAGCTGTTCACAAGCCAGGTTTAGTTAGAAAAGCAAAAAAGG
Organism: Bacteroidales bacterium; assembly: GCA_029934705.1. Lineage (GTDB taxonomy): Bacteria > Bacteroidota > Bacteroidia > Bacteroidales > JAADGE01 > DZBS01. The sequence goes on from JAOZLS010000030.1 coordinate 9,582, forward strand.
CAATTCGAAAAGCTTTTGAAAACCAAAAAGATAAAAAAGGAACATCCATTGTTGAAATAGTATCAAACTGTAACTCTGGATGGAAAATGACACCTGTTGATTCAAATATTTGGTTAGAAGAAAATATGCTACCAGTATTTCCTCTTGGCGACATTAAAGGATAAGCTTTTTTATCAATTTTAAATTTTTAAATTAAAAAAAATGACTGAAGAAATAATAATAGCAGGTTTTGGAGGACAAGGAGTTTTATCTATGGGTAAAATTTTAGCTTATTCTGGAATTATGCAAGATATGGAAGTAAGTTGGATGCCTTCTTATGGACCAGAAATGAGAGGTGGTACAGCAAATGTTACCGTTATTCTTAGTGAAGAAAAAATAAATTCACCTGTATTACAAGAGTTTGACTCTGCAATTATCCTAAATCAACAATCAATGGATAAATTTGAAGAATCTGTTAAACCTGGTGGAGTTCTACTTTACGATCCAAACGGAATTTCAAAACACCCAACAAGAACTGATATCAATATTTATAAAATAGAAGCTGTTAAAGAAGCCTATGATATTGGAAATACAAAAGCTTTTAACATGATTGTACTAGGAGCATTCTTGAAAATAAAGCCTTTAGTAAAAATGGAAAATGTTCTTAAAGGACTGAAAAAATCTTTACCTGAAAGACATCACCACTTAATTCCAATGAATGAAAGTGCAATTAAAGTTGGACTTGAAAAAGTTGAAACAGTATAATTTTACATTATAAATTTAAAAAGAGGCAAATCAAATAAAACGATTCTGCCTCTTTTTT
>JAOZLS010000030.1:10483-19820 GCA_029934705.1 Bacteroidales bacterium
GATGTAAATAAAGGTACAGCACAAACCGATTCACTTAAAGTTGAAAAAGAAAGAGGAATTTCTGTTAGAAGCTCAAATGTTTTAGTAAATATACGAAATCATCAAATTAATATTATTGATACTCCCGGTCATACAGATTTTTCTATAGAAACCGAAAGAGCAATATTTGCAGCCGATGGAGCAATACTTGTAATATCAGCAGCCGAAGGAGTTCAAGCAAATACAGAAACTTTATGGGATAACCTACAGAAAATGAATATACCCACAATTTTGTTTATTAATAAAATTGACCAAAATGGTGTAGATATTGAATCTATTTTAGAAGAAATACAAAATACACTAACAAATAAAACAATACCACTTCAAAATATAGAAAATGAAGGGACAGACGATTTTAAAATAAATAATTTTTGGTTTGAAAAACAGAATACATCAAATAATTATAACGAAGCTATAGAAAAAATTGCAGAAACAGACGATAACTTATTAAATTCATATCTCGAAAATTTTGATTTAGACTATAATATAGCAAAAAAGCAATTACAGAAATTGTCAAAAAAAGCAGAAATATTTCCAATAATATTTGGTTCAGCAAAAAGCGAAAAAGGAATAAATGCTTTAGAAGAAGCAATTATAGAATTACTACCTTCACCTACGGGTAAAATAGATAATGAAGTTTCGGCAATAATATATAAAGTAGAACATGACAAACTTTTGGGCAAAATTTCTCATATTAGAATTTTTAATGGCTCAATAAAAAGTAAAGATTTAATTTTAAATTCACGAACAAATAAAGAAGAAAAAGTAGCTCAGCTAAAGAAAAAAGTTACAAATAAACTTGAAGATATTACAATACTTAAAGCTGGTGATGTAGGAATAATAACTGGATTTAACCAAGCAAAAGCCGGTGATATCCTTGGTACAAAACCAAACAGAAAATTCATTCCAATAAACGATGCAAGTATTTTAACTGTAAAAGTTAAAACAATAAAAGATGCAGAGATGTCGGCTCTACACAAAGCTTTTATTCAGATAGCTGATGAAGACCCATCAATATCACCCGTATGGTATCCAGAGCAGCGAGAGCTTCTTATGAAAATACAAGGCAAAATGCAAATTGAAATCTTAACCGAAATAATAAAAGAAAGATTCCAATTAGATGTTATTTTTGATAAACCTACAATAATATATAAAGAAACACCATTAAAAAAAGCAGAAGGTTACGTAAGATACTGGATGCCAAAACCATGTTGGGCAATAATGAAATTTATTATTGAACCTGGAGAAAAAGGCTCAGGTATAAGTTATAAATCATTGGTAAGTACCGACAAAATAAAACAACGTTATCAAAATCAAATAAAAGAAGCACTACCACAAGCTTTAAAACAAGGGATAAAAGGCTGGGAAGTTACCGATATAAAAATAACATTAATTGATGGCGAAGACCATGAAGTACACACTCATTCTCATGACTTTACAGTTGCCACGCCTATGGGAATAATGGATGGATTAGTTAATACAGAAACAAATTATTTAGAACCTATATTAAGTTTTAAAATTACAGCCCCTGAAGAAATGTTAGGAACTATTGCAGGAGACTTAACTAAAATGAGAGCAAGTTTTGGAAATCCTGAGTTTATAAATGGTAAATTTATTTTGAAAGGAGAAGTTCCTGCTGCAGAATCAATTGAATTACCTGTATTATTAGCATCAAAGACAGCAGGCAAAGCAAAAGTAAACTTAAATTTTTTAGAATATCAAATATGTGATAACTCACATGGTGTTAAAGTAGATTACAGGGGAATAAGCCCACTAGATACACAAAAATATATATTGCATATAAGAAATGCTCTTTAATTCTAAAAGAGGTGACTAAAATTGATAAATAATAACTTTTATAAAAAAAACAGTTAAAAGTTTATCTTTAATAAATAAAATTATATATATTTGTTGGAAATTAAATGCTTTTGTAAAAAAAAGACTAATAATGCAGTTAGAGCAAACAAAAAATACACCATTCGTTAATATTGATATTGAAAACAATATTTTTGAAATAAAAGGACCATCCTACTCTGAAGACATAGTTGAATTATATATTCCACTAACAGAGCATATAGAAAAAAGTATTCACTCACTCAATGGAACTCTTGAGTGTGAATTATATTTTGATGTACTAAACAGTATTTCGCACAAAAAAATATTCCAAATTCTTATTCTACTAAATAATTTTTACCAAGACGGTAAAGATATTAAAGTAAAATGGTACTATGATGCTGACGATGAAGATATCTTAGAAATGGGCGAAGATTTAATGGAACTAATAGATATTCCTTTTGAAATATTTCCTGTTGAAGATTAAACTATTACTTGTATTACAAAAAGAGAAACTTTATTATTAACTTTTTGTGTCTTATAAAATATTTTATTATTACTTTTTATTCTCATATCTAACAAGCTTAAATCAGGTTTTGTTTTTTCATCTGAAATTAAAAACTCTCCGATATAATTCCGAACCTTTAATAACCCGCTCTTTTCCAAATTATTAATTAAATCAATCTTATTTTTAAGTTGTCTAATTTTCTTGTTTTCAATATAATTAGTTGTAGTTAAATATATTTTATTATCTTGTTTACAAAGTAGAAATACTCCACGCGTATTCTCATTGTTAACACTTTTACCCATAAATCCATTACTATTATCTGCAAAAAAAATAATGTTTTTTAATAATTTCACAGTAAGTTCAAAGGTTGCGGTTTTTGTTTCATGTTCTCCTCCTGCAATTTGAGATTCTAATATAGGTAAAATACTTTCTAAATTATCAAATGCAAAAGTGCCATTAAAATTCAACAAAATATTTTCCTTATTTAAAAGTAAATGGAATTTTGAAATCCTATCAAGCGATACCATATCTGCAACTTCCGATACTGACTCTTCCTCACTAGTATAAATTCTGTTTTGAATATAAAAATAAGAATATTGGTCATCAATTTTTTTAAATTTATAAAAAACATGTCCATCTGTTCTTCGTGCCATTGACAAAATCCCTAAGCCTGCTCCTCCTTTATCTGAGACTTCTCCATTGGACAGTGCTGCTTTATAATAAGCCTTTAACTCATCAGGATTCAATTTTACAACTAAATCAAGTTTCTCTTTTAACCCTAATATATTTTCATTTTTAATAATATTAGCTGCTGAAACATATACAATATTTTTAAATTTTTGTAATATAAATAAATCAGTTTCTTCAAGAGGACTTTTTGCTGGTTTGTCTTGATGTCTTGTAATATTCTGAAGACATTCAATCATTATAAAGGTAATTCTTTTACGAATAGTTTTTGTTGATGTATCAACATAAAATTTATTAGCAGTAAGATTAATTATATTTTGAGTTATTTCAGGTGTAAAATTACCTCTGTAAATATATTCAAAATATTCATCTTTGGTGTTTCTAGCCATTTTATTAACTAAATCCATCATTTCTATATTTTCTGCTATTTCGCTCAAAATTGTTCGTTTGTGTTTGTTATATAATTATTTTATATCAAATATCGTAATATTATTCAAATAATTGATCATTAATATACATCTTTTTGACAAAAGCATCCAATTCTTTGATATAAATATATGATTTACCATTTAACATACCTTGTATAAATGAATAATATCCGCTAACATTTCCTTTTTCATTAAAAGTAATCCAATGGTTTAATTTTAAATCATTTTTATAATTTCCACAAGATTTAATTTTTCCATTTTCATAAAAGAAAGACCAAAAACCTTGAGCTAAGTCATATTTATATTCTCCTTTTTGTTTTAAATTACCATTAAAATGATAAATTTTCCAAATTCCATGGTATTTACCATCAACATATCTTCCTTCAGAGTATAGTTGATTATTTCCAGGATAATATGCACTCCAAAAACCTACTCTTGTATCTTCGTAATACGTTCCCTGTTCTGCAATTGAGCCATCGTCATGAAATGTCGAAAACTCTCCAGTTATTTTTCCTTCTTTATATGAAAAAAGCCTCTGAATTTTTCCATTTTCATAATAAGCCTTAAAAATACCATTTAATTTCCCTTCTTTATAAACAGAAATTCTTTGAATATTTCCATTTTTATAAAAAGTTTGTAAAGTGTCAACAAAAAACGAACCCTTTTTCTTTCCTAAATAATTTAATTCACCCGAATCATAAAAATATTTATATTCTCCATCAATTTTATTTGCCTTATAGGTAAGTTCTTCAATAGCAATTCCATCTATTGAAAAAGTGTAACGCTTTCCATTTAAAATATTATTAACATAATTAGAATTATCTTTTAATATCCCATTTTTATAAAAAGTTTTAAGCTCTCCATGTATTTTCCCATAATTATATATACCCTCTTGCTCTTTTTGCCCTGTCTTATAATAATGAGTAAATTTGCCATGCTTTATATTATTTAAAAATAATAATTCAGACTTTAACTCGCCTGTTTTATAATATATTTTCCAAATTCCGGTAAGTAAATTATTATTGAAATTACCTTCCTGTAAAATGCTCCCTTCTTCTGTAAAAAATTTATAACTCCCCTGCTTTGTAGTATCATTAGCATGTATTGTAGCAAAATAATTTTCTTTTATTTTACCATCCTCATAATAAATTTTAATTTCTTTTTCTTGCGAGAAACAAAATAAAGGGTTTAATAAGAATAATATATAGATAATATGTTTCATAAAATACTATTCTAAAATAATAAGTTTTTTATTTAAACGAGTACCTTCAAGGCTTGTCTTGCTACCATAATCTAATATTGCAACCAAAGAATATTCTCCTTTAGGCAAAGTTTTTGCTAACTTAAATTTTATTTCTCTCGAAAAGCCTGGATACACCTCAGTTTCTATTTTGGTTATTTCGGTTTCTTCTCCTGTTGTAAGGTTGGCTGCAAGTATAGTAACTTTACTGTTAAAAATCGTACTACCTGTATTTTTAATTAAAGCGGTAAAAACTCTGCCTCCATCAGTATCTTCTGTATCCTCCCTTAGTTGCTCAATTATACCTTTAGGCTCTTGCTTTACTTTTGTACTTCTAAAAACCTGAATTGCAATTCTTGCACTCAAATTTATACCAGTTCTGGTTGATTCTTTATCTGCATCAAAAGCTGTTCTCTCAGTTGCTGTCTGAACGTACATATAAGCCCATCTGCTAGACATGTCGCCAGATGGGGGACTCATTGTTACATCTACTTCAATACTTTCATTTGGATTTATATCAAAGAAGAATTGTGAAAAGGTAAGCCATTCAGCACACGAACTTTTTGTTGAGTTTTTGGGCAAGGTCTTTTTATTTCCATATTTATCTATAATAAAGTCCTCAGTTACTATAACATACTGCTGTTTTATACTTGAATGATTTTTTATTGTAAGTTTTTTCATTTGTTTAGAGCCCCCATCAACTTTAAAATACATTTTTACAGGAGCTACTTCAAAATCTTGACTTTTAACTTCAAATCCTCCTAGTAAAAGAAAAATTAATATGAGTTTAATAAATAGTTTCATAAGCTTAAATTTAATATTTAATTTGAATTTGTAAAATTGCACCAATAAAATTGAAAAACCAAATTTTCAATTCTTAATAATATAAACTAATAATAATAATAATAATTATTTTATGCCTAAATAACTTAATAATACCAATTATAATGTTTCATCTGTTTATAAATTCAATGGTTCCTTAAACTTTGTTAAAGTTTGAACTTGCAAATATTTAAGGTGTTAATAATAAACTAAATAATTAACAAACGACAACTTTGTAGAACTCAATTTAAATAAAACTCTAAGGGTTTATTTTCAAAAACTTTTACTTTATACTAAAATGCTGTTATAATTATGATTTTTAAACTTAATCATAGACATTTCATCAAAAAGTATGATGAAAATAAAAAAAAAATCATAAATTGTAGTTAATTAGAATAGTACTATTGCATTTAGTATATTATTTTTTACAAAATTCATCAAAAAGTTATAAAAAATAAAATTATTATTGCGATATTGCATAATTATTGCAAAAACCATATATGAAATAATGTTGGAAAGCTATAAATGAGCTTTAAATTAAAGAATATACTTGTTATTTTGTTGCTTGCTATCATTAATTTAATGGCAAGCAATACTGCGTACTCGCAACTTTCAGAGAATGATAAAGTTAAATTAAAAGAATATTTAGAAGAAGCTAAGCAAAAAACAAATAAAGGAAAAAATGGCGAGGCAGCAAATGCTTATTATAAAGCAGCTGTTTTATGTCTTGAACGAAATCAAAAAAAGCAAGCCCTACCCTATTTTAAAGAATCTGCAAAATTGAATTTATCGGTAAATAAATTATCGGAAACTCAAAAAATATATAGTAACATAGGATTAATATACTCTAATTTAGGGAATTATGAAATGTCATTACGTTACTTTAGTAGTGGGCAAAAAATAAATCTGAGCCTAGCAAAAAAAGATAAAATTTCGTCGGGCTACATTGATATTGCTTATGTGTATTTAGTGCAAGGCAAAAATAAACAATCAATTCTTAATTTATTAAAAGCCCTTGAAATTGCCTCCAAAATTAAACACTCTAGGTTAATAATGATATGCTACAAACTGCTAGCCGAAAATTATAAAATTGTTGGAGACAATACAAAATCAGACGAATATAATAACAAATACCTTTCATATAAGCAACATGTGAAAACTCAAAGTTATGAGAAGGATAAAGAAAAACGAGAAGTCGAAAATATTGTTGCTTCGGTAAAATCCGAAGCAGAAAAGAAAGCTAAAGAGCTTGAATTAGAACTTATTAAAAAGAATAAACTTGCTGCTGAAGATGCTGCAAGACGTGTGCAAGAAATATTGCAAGATTCACTTAGAATGGGAGAAGTTTTAGCAAAACAAGATAAAGCTGAAAAAGATTTATTGATAGAAAAAGACCGATTAAAAGATGCCGAATTAGCACAAGCAGCAGAACAAAGAAGAAATCAAAAGCTTATTATTGGAGCAGGAATTGGTGTTATAGGATTAATTATATTAATAGTTATAATACTAATTATTAATATGATAAAAGGACGAAGACATAGTAAAATATTGCAAGATACAAATGAAGAAATAGAAGAGCAAAAAAAAAACATCGAAAAAAAAAACATTGCTCTGACTAGTGCTTTTGTTAAAATTGAAGATCAAAACAAGGATATTTCAAACAGTATTGAATATGCAAGAAATATTCAAAAATCCATTCTTCCAAGGCAAGAGGTTCTAAACACATACATAAAAGAATCATTTATCTTTTTTGAACCAAGAGATAAAGTAAGTGGTGATTACTTTTGGTTTTACGAAGACCAAATAATGAATGGAAGTGTTGTTCCTAAGAAAAAAGTATTTATTTCGGCAATTGACTGTACAGGGCATGGAGTACCAGGAGCATTATTGTCAATGGTAAGTTATAATATTTTAGATTCCATTGTTGCTAGGGAGAAAAAATATACACCATCAATAATTTTGGATGAGTTACATGAAAACATAAGAAAAACACTTCGTCAAAAATCTACAGGAAATGTTGATGGAATGGATATGGCATTATGCACATATCATCCCGACAAAAATTTATTGGAATTTGCAGGTGCAAAAAATCCACTAATCTATATAAAAAACGATAAAATATATAAAATAAAAGGAGACATAAAACCAATTGGAGGAATGTATTTTGAGAAAACAGAGAAAATGACATTCAAAAATCACCAAGTCATAATTGACGCTCCTACAACATTTTACATTTTTTCTGATGGCTATGCTGACCAAGTTGGAGAAGATTTAGGAAAAAAGTTTATGTCGGGCCGATTTAAAAAATTATTATATGAGATACATAAACTTCCAATGCTTGACCAAAGGAAAGTATTGGAGGGAATTTTAGAAAAATGGAAAGGGAATTTACCTCAAGTTGACGATGTAATGGTCATAGGTTTTAAGCTATTCCCCAAATAAAATACGAATATATCTTTTTTTATTATATATTTGCTTAATAATTATTAATTTAAAAATTTATTCATTATGAAAAAAATAGGACTTTCTTTCGCAACCATACTTATGTCAATAAGTTTAGCGTTCTCACAACCCGTAAGTGATATGGGAATTATTCCAATAGGTGTAACACTAAATTCTATTCTTAGATTGAATATTGTAAAAGGTGGAAATATCGAATTTGTTGTAAATACTGTTGAGCAATATACCAATGGTATTGCTAATTCACCTCTTTATACTACCAGTTTTAACGTTTCTTCCTCAATTGATTTTAATATAAGAATGTATGCAGAAACTGGAACTTTTATCTCTACAGATGATGCAACAAATGCACCAACTAATCCTATGGCACTGAATAACTTAGGCTATACTGTCGCTTATGCAGGGACTGGTGGTGCAGTAAATACTAACTGGAATATACCAACGATTACAGCAGGAGTACCATCTGCATTAGAAAATGTTGGAGGTGTAAATATCACTATTATTCAAGGTATTGATAATGCTGCGGCAGGTGATATTATAAAAAATGCTTTTGATATAGAGTGGGAATTAGGAACAGCTGTTCTCACGAGTTCAATGAATCCGAATTCTTTATTATTCGAAAGTTATGCAGCAGATAGATATGTAGTTAACGTTTTGTTAGTGCTAGAATCTAATTAGTTGAGTTTAATTAATATATTTCAGTTACAATTTAATTGTAACTGAAATATATATCTTTTTTTATTTATAAATAAAAGTTGATTTTGGAATGAAAAGAATTATTATTTTAATTTTCATTTTAATATATGTGTTTTCAGTAAAATCTCAAAGCAGACTTAGAATTGAGTCTGGTGGTTCTATATATTTTAATTTTAATTCTTTAACTAAATACAAAAATGGTTTAGAATATGCAAATTGGACTAAGCTAACTGTTTTTTTTTACGATACTTTAGCTGATGGAACTCAATCAAATGTAAAATGGAAGCTTGAAGCTCATGCTACAACTGATGAAATTATAAATGACGCAGGAGGTGATAACTTGCTTTTGGAGACAATAGAGTTATTCGCAAGTAGCAATAATGCTACTGCTACAAGTCCTGGAATTAGACCACTTGGTGATGAATTTAGTGTTATATTACTATTGACGAATGGAGAACAAACAAAACCTGGAGTTTCAGATGTTTATATTACTTATTATTGTGGAAAAAGTAAAATAGTTACTAATAATTTAATGGGTACTAAATCTGGGTATTATTTTGTAGATATTGTTTTAACATTAGGTCCTGAGTAATTTTAAACCTTGTATAACAAATAATTATTTGT
>JAOZLS010000031.1:0-601 GCA_029934705.1 Bacteroidales bacterium
ATAAAAACCAGTCAGTGTGCGTAGCTCCTAACTGTGTTTTAAGTTGAATGTATTTTAATATAATTTGAGAACAATATAGTCATTTATATAGACATTGACAGGAGCTACGCACACTGTCAAGTCATGAAATAATGAAACTATTATTTGTAATATTCCAATTTAGCTCATATTAATTAGTAATTCTAAGCATTTCTAAATTTGTATTATAGGCTGCATTGTAATTTCTAAGAGGATAAGTAGCAGGTCCTTCGGTTACAGCACCATCAATCATTAATGAGAATTTTGATTGGCAGCAAACCGTATCAACTGCTAAAAAATTATAATCATCAACATAAACTTTCCCACAATCAGGATCATAAGGGCAAGTTCTTTCATAAGCCTTAAATTCGTCAGCCGAAAGTCTATACACTATAATTCCATTAACACCACCAGTAATATAAATATAGCTACCAATTGAGCGAAGTTCGTAATATTGAGGGTCTGTTAAATCAATTTCAATATCAACATAAACTGTAGGAATATTGTCTTGAGTTTCTTTACAAGAAAAAAACATTGTTACGGATACTAAAATAACTAATATAATTGTTAATTTAGATAGGAC
>JAOZLS010000031.1:611-19817 GCA_029934705.1 Bacteroidales bacterium
ATTTTCTTTAATAAATTTTTGCATAATAAAAAGTTTTAAGGTACAAAGGTACTAAATTGATACTAAAAATTATAAATAATATTAAAATGAAGTATAAATTATTTATTGTTATAACATTTTTCATAATAGGTTTTACGTTTAATGTACACTCTCAAGTTGAAGTCGATTCTACAATAGTTTTAACCGATACAACACAAATTAATTCCACGGTTGTAAGCGATACCGTTCAAGTAGATTCAACTAGAATGGGTAGAAAAAAGAAGAAGAAAAGAGAGAAAAAAGGGCGGAGTTCAAAAGAAAATGAAGAAAAACCTGAAAAATTGGTTAGACTAACATGGACTCAAAAATCATTACCTGAAAAAGATACGTTATTACAGGAGTGGAGTGAGTATGATAAAAAATACTACAAAGAGAAATATGCTTACTCTAAAATGGAAAAAAAGAGTATAAGTAAAAGAGAAAAAAACTTTTTTGATAGGATGCTTGTAAAAAAAGCTAAAAAGAAACCAGCAAAGTATAGGAGGAAATTAATAAAAAGTAAAAATAAACGATTAAAAAAGACACTCAAGTTTGAAGAACCCAAAAAGATGTCTGATGAACAATGGTTAGCGACATCTCAACCAGACAGGTTAAAATATATTCAGAAAAAAAACAGGTTTGAAAGCCAGAAAGAAACAATAAGGAAAAATAAGGTAATTAAAAAATACGATAGAAAAGAAGATAAAATAAATAAAAAATATGCCCTTTCTGTAGAAGAAAAAATAATATTAAATAAAGGACGAAGCATGCACTTGCGAGGAACAGACCAATTAATATATAAAAGAGCAAAAAAGAAGCAAGTTACATTTACCGAAAAGCTACTTGAAATACGTAAGGATAGGCAGTTCGAAATACAAAATAAAACTAAGCAAAAACAAATAAAAGAATTAATAAAAAAGAATAATGATAGATATAAAGTAAAGAGTAACGAAAGAAATAAACAAGAAAAAAGAGCTATTAAGAATAAGAAAAAAAGAGATAAAGAGAGAAATAAAAGGCGTAAAAGGTAAAAACTAAAATTAAAATATTTATATTTGTAAGTACATTATACTGTAAATTATGTCTATATATATAATATTAGCTTTAGTTGTTGTTCTTCTTTTTGTAGGATGGCTTTTTCTTTCGAGTACAAAAAAAATTGCTCGTCCAAGTTTTACCGAGGGTAAATCAGCACATTCATTGTCAAACATAAATGGTATGTTAAACAATATAACTAGAAAAGAGATGGAAGATGCTGAGCCTAAAATAGAAAAAGATGAAACTAATAATATAGATGAGCATATTGAAGAAGAAAATAAGAATAAAAAGATAAATACTTCATCAAACACACGAAAACAAGAGCAGTTTAACTTAAAATCAGCAGTAATAGGCTCTAGTATAATAAATAGAAAGAAAAACTAGGATATTGCAATTAAAATAAAAATAATTATATTTGCAGAGTGAAAGAGTTCTGAATAATTCAGAATTCTTTCTTTTTTATTATTGAATTAACCAAAGAATCATGAGTAAAGTTATATACATAACAGCAGAAGGTTTACAAAAATTAAAAGATGAAATTAATCATCTTGAAACAGTAGTTCGACCAGCAATATCAAAGCAAATAGGCGAGGCAATAGACAAAGGTGATTTGTCTGAAAATGCCGAATATGACGCAGCCAAAGAGCAACAAGGACTTACCGAAATGAAAATTTCACAGTTAAAAACTACCCTTGCTTTTTCACGAATTATTGACGAATCAAAAATTGATACAAGCTCGGTTCAAATGCTGAATACTGTTAAATTGAAGAATGTGAAAAATAATGCAACAATGGAATATACTATTGTTTCGGCACGAGAAGCAAATGTGCGAGAAAAAAAGATTTCTGTTGACACACCTATTGCAAAAGGATTAATAGGAAAAAAAGTAGGCGATATTGTTGAAATAGACATACCTGCTGGGAAAATTGAACTTGAAGTATTAAGTATTACATATTAAGTTGCTACTTAATATCTTAATTTTAATTCAGAAATAATATCATTTAAGCTCTAAATTTCTACATAAAATAGAAATCATGAGCTTTTTTATTTAATCTATTCATACTTAAATATTAATTAGAGTTAGCATAAAATGTTAATTGCTATTCTCTTATTGAAAGTTTTTCCGTAAATTTGAAGATATTTATATAAAATTAATAAAAAGATGGCAAGCATTTTTACAAAAATAATAAATAGAGAAATTCCTGCAAATATTATAGCCGAAGATGAAAATTATATTTCATTTTTAGATGTTTCACCGCTAAGTAAAGGTCATGCATTAGTAGTACCTAAAAAAGAAATTGATTATTTATTTGACTTAGACGATGAAACAACATCAGGCATAATGATTTTTGCAAAAAAAGTAGCAAAAGCAATTGATAAATCGGTTGATTGTGTTAGAGTTGGTGTAATTGTAGTAGGGGTAGAAGTGCCACATGCTCACATACACCTAGTCCCCTTTAAAAATGCAAATGAATTAAATTTTCAGCGTGAAAAATTAAAACTTGAAAAAGAAGAAATTGCTGAAATCGCAGAAAAAATAAAATCAAACCTATAATAGTTCCTTTTCACCATTATAAAAAAGAAAAAAATGAGAAATACAATAACAAACAAACCAGTTTGGAAAGAATTAAGTGTAAAGCCAGAACTCACAGGAAAACTGGAAGGACTTGATCTCCTTTCTAAAAATTTATGGTGGGCATGGTCATGTGAAGCAATATCTTTATTCAAATATATTGCTAAAGATAAATCTAAGAATCTTAGTATTAACCCATTAACAGTTCTTAAAAATACTTCATATAAAAGATTTGCAGAACTAGAGGAAGACCCTTCTTTTTTAAAAAAATATGAGGACGTTTATTCTAATTTTAAGGCTTATGTTGAAAAACCATTTAATGAAAAACTACCAACAATTGCATATTTTAGTATGGAATATGGACTTACGGATAATATCAAAATTTATTCGGGAGGTTTAGGAATACTTGCAGGAGACTACCTTAAACAAGCAAGCGATTCTTGCTACGATATGGTAGCAGTAGGACTTTTCTATAGACAAGGCTATTTTACACAAAGAATTTCTTCCGATGGAAGACAAGAAGCAGTATATGAATCGCAAAAATTTACAGATACACCAGCAGAACTAATAAAAGATAAAGACGGAAAACCTGTAACAATAAGTATCTGGTTTACTGGGCGTGAAACTAAAGTTCAAGTATGGAAATTAAAAGTAGGTCGTATGACTTTGCTTTTGCTAGACACTGACCGTGAGGACAATACAGAGGAGGATAAAAGTATTACTTATCGGTTGTATGGAGGAAATCATGAACACCGCTTTAAGCAAGAAATGCTATTAGGTCTTGGTGGAATTAGAGTTCTTGAAAAACTTGGAATAAATCAAGAAATTTATCATTGTAACGAAGGACATGCTGCAATGATTGGAGTTGAGCGTATAAAAAATATAATTCAGAATGAAAATTTAAACTTTAATCAAGCAGTTGAAGTAGTTCGTTCATCTTCGTTATTTACAACACATACACCAGTACCAGCAGGGCACGATGCATTTTCAGAAGAAATAGTTTTAAAATATTTACCAAATTATGCTGAAAAATTGGGGCTAACATGGCGTGAGTTTATTAATTTAGGAAAAGCCATTCCAGACAAAGCAGATGAAGAATTCTCAATGAGCGTACTAGCAATAAATACATCCCAAGAAATAAATGGTGTAAGTAAATTGCATGGCGAAATCACACGAAAAGCGGTATTTAAAAATATTTGGCAAGGATATTTCCCCTCTGAATTACCTGTAGGTTACGTTACCAACGGAGTTCATTATAAAACATGGGCTGCTTTAGACTGGATTGAACTATTGGATGGAAGAGATGGAAATCCTGATTTTTCTAAAATATATAAAGTGCCAAGTGCTGAAATTTGGGAAATTAGAAAAAAACTAAAATCAAAACTAATTAAGTTTGTTAAACGACGAATGGATAGTTTGGCTTCAGGAATGAGAGTGAACCCAAAGCAAATTCTTCAAATAAAAAATAATATTAGAAAAGATGCTTTAACAATAGGATTTGCAAGACGTTTTGCTACTTATAAAAGAGGAAATCTCTTGTTTAAAGATTTAGATAGATTAAATAAAATAATTAATAATCCCGATATGCCAGTTCAATTTATTTTTGCTGGAAAAGCTCATCCAAATGATGGAGGAGGTCAGGATATTATTCAAGAAATAATAAAAATATCTCAAAGACCAGAATTTATTGGTAAAATAGTTTTCTTAGAAAATTATGACATATCAGTAGCTAAGCCAATGGTTCAAGGAGTTGATATTTGGTTGAATACACCAACTCGTCCGCTAGAGGCATCGGGAACAAGTGGAATGAAAGCTGTTATGAATGGCGTTTTAAATTTTAGTGTATTAGATGGCTGGTGGGTTGAAGGTTATAAAGAAGGAGCAGGCTGGGCTTTAGATGAAGATAAAAAATATGAAAATCAGGACTTACAAAATGATTTAGACTCTGAAGTGATTTTTCATTTACTTGAATCTGAAATTATACCATTATATTATAAGCTAAATGAAGATGGAGTACCTTACGAATGGGTTCAAGCAATAAAGAAAAACATATCTGAGATTGCTCCAGACTTTACAACAAAAAGAATGATAGGCGACTATCAAGAGCGTTTTTACTCAAGATTACATGAGTCTGCGGCAAGAATTAAAGGTAATAATAATAAATTAGCCAAAGAACTTTCATTATGGAAAGATAAAATTAATCAAAATTGGCACAGTGTAATTGCTGTAAGCTCAAATATTTCGGATCCAATAAAAGACCCATTGGTTTTAGGCGAGAAGTATTATGGTGAATTAGTTATTCATGCCGAAAATATTACATCTAAAGATTTAGGAGTTGAACTTGTTATAACTCAAACATTACAGAATGGCGAAAAAGAATTAGTATCAACAAGTCGATTAAATTGTGTGAAAGTTGAATATGGTAATATGTACTTTTCGGTTGAGGTAGTTCCTCAAAAGCCAGGAAATTTCGAGTATGCCTTTAGAGTATTTCCATTTCACAAATTGCTTGTCCACAGGCAAGACTGTGCTTTTGTAAAATGGTTATAATCTTTTTATAACAAAAGCATATTTAGAATATGGGAGTTATTGCAAAGCAATCAGTCTTAGGATCAATATATACTTATGCCGGTGCAGCAGTTGGATTTGTTAGCACCGGCTTACTTATGCCTGCTTTTTTTTCAGAAGAACAAGTTGGTCTAGTAAATCTTCTTATTGCAATTAGTTTAATGTTTTCGCAAATAGGAGGCTTAGGTTTTGTAGGCGTTATAACCTTACTATTTCCTTATTTTAGGAATGTCGAAAAAAAGCATAATGGAATACTAACATTAGGATTTATGTTTTCAATAGTTGGTTTTCTTGTAGTTCTTATAGCTTTCTATTTTTTAAAACCATACTTAATTCAAAGTAATTACGAAAAATCAATTTTACTTGAAGAAAACATATTCTATGTTCCAATTTTATTTTTTTTTACAATACTTTTTTCTCTTTTTGACACTTATAATAAAGTCTTGTATGACACTATAAGCGGAACTTTTGTGAAAGAACTTTTAATAAGACTATTTAATTTGGTGTTAATTGTATTATTTATTTTTGAAATTATAACTTTTCCCCAATTTGTTCTTTTATACGTAATATCAAACATTACACCTGCAATTGTATTATTTGTAGTTATTGTATTACGAAAAAATCTTTTTTTAGGAAAAATATCAAAAGAATTATGGCAAACACATAAAATAAAGATATTTAAAATTGCTTTAGCATGGGTAATTGCTGGTTTTAGTGGTATTGCAATAATGAATATCGATAAATTTATGGTAAATTATTACCTAGGATTAAAGGCCGCAGGAATATATTCTATAAGTTTCTTTTTTGGAGTCCTAATTATTATGCCTTCACGAGCATTACGAAAAATATCGTCAATAGTAATAGCCGGTGCTTGGAAAAAAAATGATCTTGAAACTATTTCTAAAGTTTATTATAAAAGCTCTATTAATCTTCTTCTAATAGCACTTTTTATTTTTTTTGGAATATGGCTTAATATTGATAATATTTTTAGAATAATACCAAAATATTCATCAGGAAAACATGTTGTGCTTTTTATTGCTTTGGCTAACGTAATTGATATGGCATCTGGTGTAAGTACAGTAATAATTACTAACTCAAAGTATTATAGAGTAGGAGCTTATCTAATGTTATTTACAATTATTGTAGTAGTGTTTTTTAATATATTATTAATACCTAGCTTTGGAATAACAGGAGCTGCTTTAGCGTCATTATTTGCAATTTTCGCAGTCTATTTTATACGATTTATATTTATTTTGAAGCAATTTAAACTTCAACCTTATAATATAAATCATGTAAAAATCATTATACTTGCAATCACTTCTTATGGCATAGCTTATTTTATTCCATTATTTTCAAATTTATATATTGATGTAGTTATAAGGTCAATGGGATTGATTATAATATTTGGAAGTCTTACATATATTAGTAAAGCATCTGATGATTTTCAAGTAATTGTTATGAAAGTTTTAAGCAAAATTAAATCTATAATAAAAGAATAATATTAATAGCTATTATATTAGTACATAACTTGTTAGTTGTGATTATGTAAATTAAAACTTTTTGTAAAAATATTATTAAATAATGAATGTAACGAAAATAGAAGGAAAACAAGAATTTGTTTCGCCCAATGAATTGTTTGATATAGATAGGTTAGACATTGTAATTAAATATTTATATATTAATGCGTTTATAACAAATAATAATATTGAATATTACAAAGAAATATATAAAAAACATATATATAGAAGAACATTTGGATTTGAAGGAAGTAAACGTAAAATTGACGATTATTTATTTGAATTTGATAAACTTATTAATTCTGTAAAAACAAAAGGATATTTAGGAGAACCAATACCAATTTCAAATATAAATACAGGAATAATTGACGGAGCTCATAGGCTTGCCTGTTGCTTGTATTTTAATATAGATATACCAGTAAAATATGTCAATAAAAAAGCATTAAGTTGGAATATAGATTGGTTTATTGATAATTATTTTTCTTATGAAGAACTTAAACTTATTTTAGATAATTTTGGGTGTATTAATAAACTTTATAACAATGAAAAAAGACTAAACCTAGATTATTATTATATTAAAATATCAGATATAGAAAGATCTAATGTTTTTTATTACAAAATACGGCTTTATATAAAAAAAATACTATTTTTGTTTTTATTCCACTATTTAAAAATAAAAAGGAGATTGAAATCTTATGAAAATCAAAGATATAAGAATTGTAAAAAAAATAATAAATAAATATAAAGATATTTTCAGAACATACTTATCAGAAACAATTTATTTAAGACAATTTGATAATAATGAATTTTCGGCATATAATATTGTAGCACATTATATTATCATTGTAAATTATATTAATAATAAAATAACAGAAGATGATGATAAAATCGCAGATGCTTTTAATATTGATAAAATATCATTCTTAAATAAAATTGATATAATAAAAAAGAAAGAGAAAACTTTAGAGGTTGAATGTGATAATAATGATTATATTATTTCTGGATTTGAAAATATAGCTTTAGGTATATACTTTAAAAAGGTTGATATAAAAATTCGTTATAATTTGGATAGTAAACCAAAATTATATAAAAAGATATGGGTTAAAGAAAATTTGACCGATGCTTTGTTTACAAAAATAATAGATACTCATTCTGAAATTATTAGTCTAATAGATATAAAAAAAATTATAAATTCAGAATTCTATCAATACTCTCAAAAATTTGGAAAAGGTGAAATATACCAAAGTTTTAAAGAATTAAATATTAAAGGTCAACGCCCAACACAGACAAGGTTTAGTATTTATAAACTGGATAACTATCTTAACAAAAATACTAAAATTTTAGATATAGGATGTAATATAGGTTTCTTCTCTCTTTATGTTGCAAAAAAAACACTTTTAGTTGATGGGGTTGAGTATAACAACGAATTAGCAAAAATAGCTAATATTACAAAAAATTATTTAGGACGATTTAATTGTACCTTTTTTCCCGAATCGTTTACAGATTTTAAAACAGAAAGAAAATATAATGTAATTTTCTCATTTGCAGTACACTATTGGATAGGAATGAACCTTAATAAATACGGTAAAACATTGAGAGCATTGTTAGAAGATAATGGAATAGTGATTTTTGAAAGTCAAAGACTAGATACTATCGATAATGATTTTGAAAAACATGTAGAAATACTTTGCTCCGAAGGATTTGAGAAAATAGATGAAGATTACCTTAAAGATGATAATATAATAAATAGAAAATTTGTGATATTAAGGAAAAAGGACTAATGAAAATTGCAATAGTTAATAATCATGCCAGTTTTTTGGAGTTTTTCGTAAATCTTGCAAAATATCTTGAGCTACAAGGGAATGAAGTCGTTTTTTTAAGTCCTGACAATTTCATTAAACGAATAATTGTAAAGCAGGCTTTGAAATATGACAACTACGGCGACTTTGCTCTTCCTAGTAATTATTATGACTCAGGCTCTCCAATAGTTAAATATTCCCAAAGATTATTTAATATAAAGAATACGCAAAAACTTGTAAATCAAAAGAATACAGAGTTTGTTAAGGCAAAGGAATATCTTAGCTATAATAAGTTTAACTATGTATTAATATTTAACGGAGCATTAAATGTAGAAACGGATGTATGTAAAGAGTTAGGGCTAAAAACATTCTTTTTTGAGCAAGGATACTTCCCTAATACAATCCAGATGGATAGGCTAGGTGTAAATTGTAATACTAGCTTTGCTGGGCTAGAATTGTCTGACTTTATGGACTTTACATATAATTCTGTGAATAAAAGCTTTAACAGTTCTTATAAAATAATAAAAATCCCGTCTAGTTTATTTCGACGTTATTTTTTCAGATTATTTGATGTTCATTTTTTGCAGTTTTTTTTCTCATTTTTAAGTAGACAACGAAATTTAGCAAAAGCAAAAAATAGATTTAAGAGAATAGCAGTTGAAACAATAGATTTTAAGACTTTTGGTAAATATATATTTTTTCCACTTCAAGTAAATTCCGATACTCAAATTGTTTTAAATAGCAAATATTCAAGTATGTATGAAGCAATAGCAGATATTTTGCCAGCATTAAAAAAAACAGGACTTAAAGTGATACTTAAAGAACACCCTTTTGAAGTAGAGCCAGTGGACTATTCACAATTTGTAGATAATAAAAATGTATTTTTAGTAGCAAAAACAGATATTGATAAATTAATAGTAAATTCTGAATTTATTGTAAATATAAATTCAAGTGTAGGCTTTCAAGCAATTGCAAAATATAAAAAGGTGCTAATACTTGGCGATTCTTTTTATGACAATAGTCCTTTGTCTTTAAAGTTTTCAGAAGTTAAAAATAATGATATAATGACTTCACTTAATGACATAAATTTAGATGAAACAATAATTAATAGTTATTTAGGTAAATATATAAAAGATGTTTTTATTGAGGGGCATTTCCTTTCGTTAACGGTTAAAATGCTAGAAGAAATAAGTAGAAGGTTAGTTTAGCGTCTTTAGTGATAGAATGAGTTTATTCTGAAAACCGGTTAGACAGATGTATTTGCAAAATACGGGAATCGATCTGTCTTATTTACTGCTAATTAACAAAACTGTCAGACCTATTTCTATAAAAATTTCGACTTTTCGGAGTGGCTTCAATAATATATATATGTAGCTTAAAATTAAAAAAAGGAATTTATATTGTGAAAATACATAGTTCTCAAGGATTATTAATGAGAAAAATATTTGTAGATTAGAGTATTGTTATCAACATGTAAAAGCAAAAATAATAACTATTTTATCTAAACTTTAAATCAAACAAAGCATGAAACATTTAAAACAAGTGAGTATTTTGCTCATATTATTAGGAGTTATTTCTTTGAATAATGTGTTTAGCCAAAAAAGGAATTCTTCACTAGTTGCATATTATAATTTCAATCAAAATGTTAAAGATAATTCAACATATAATAATGATGGGGTAGTATATGGAAATCCTGTTTATGTTGAAGGCATTCAGGGGTTTGGCTTAGATTTTGATGGAGTTGATGATTATGTTTTAATCCCAAATCAAGACCAACTATCTTTGTCCGATTTTTCAATTTCTGTTTGGGTAAAATGGGAAGGAGAACCAGATGCCGAAGGGAGCTGGGCAATTATTTCTAATTGGACTTTTGGTGAATATTCTCAACAATATGGATTAAGAATGGGAACTATTTCTACAGGTTTAACTGAGAATCATGGAGTCTTTTTCTATGATGATGGCTCTGAGTGGGACTGGGCTTATGGTATCAGGAATAACATATCAAATAATGAATGGCACAATATCATTGGGGTTATGAAAGCAGGTGAAAGTGCAAAAGTATTTATTGATGGGTTTTTATTTGAAACAGATAGTACAAGTATCCCCAATATTATCAATCCTACAAGTGATTTATTTATTGGTCGAGATGGTTATGGAGAGTCAGGGGGACAGGTAGAAAGATGGAATGGAGTAATAGATGAATTGAGGATTTATAATTGTACACTAGATTATACGGAAATGAATTTAAATTATGAAACTACACTAGCCTTGTATCAAGGAGCTAATGTTATGATCAATTCTGATATTGATTGTACTTTGTATCCTAACCCAACCACTAATATTGTTAAAATAAAAGTGAATAATAAGGACGTTTTTAATGTTAGAGTATTGGATATTAATGGTAAATTGATAATTAATAAAGACTATAATTCGAATTTTTCAGAAGTTGACTTGACTTCTTTTGCAAAAGGAATTTATTTATTTCGTATTAGTTCAGATAGTTATACAAAAACATTTAAAGTAACAAAGAGTAACTAGGACTTAACTTCAATTTAAATTAAAATCCCCGATGTAAATTCAATCTATTTGTTTTATATCGGGTATTTTAAATTTGTATTAAGACTTTTTATTATATAATTTTTTTTATGACAATAGCCCCTGTCAATTAAGTTTTCAGTAATTGAAGATAATAATATAATAAACTCTTTTAATCAAATAAATTTGGATAAAACAATAATTAATAGTTATTTAGATAAATTTAGGAAAAATATATTTATTTATGGACATTTTTATTTATTAACAGTTATAATATTAGAAGAAATAAGTAAAAGGCTTATTTAGTTTTTTAGTGAGAAAATTATTTGAATGAGAATTGTAAAATATTTATTAACAAACATTGAAGATGAAACTTTTTTGATTCGCAAAAAGGCAAAATACCTTGTGCTATTTAATTTGTTGTCAATAAGTCTGTTATTGGTTTTGTTAGTATTTGTTTTAACTATAGGAAGCTACGAAAAAATATTACCTCAATTATTTGCTCCAGGATTAATAATTATGCTTTTACTCATAGATGTCTTTTTACTTAAATACTGGTCATATAAAATAGCATCTTCTTTTTTAGTAATATCCGTTACAGTTGCTATGAGTTTGCAGCTAATTTTAATTCAACCCGATTTTTTATTTGGTGATTTTACATCAACATTTTATTTTATTTTTGCAGCATTTTCCATGGTTGCATTGTTTGCTCGAAGAAAACTAATACCATTAATAATATTTATACTCACTACGTCTTTAATTCTCAACATAGTATTAACTTATAATAAATTTCCAGAAGCAGATGTAGAACAACTACCAATGAGAATTGCGTATTTTTTTTCATCATTATGTTTTACTGTTAGCATGATGTTTATGGTATCATACCTTTTTAATTCGGCAATAAAACGTTTGGAGCATGATAAAGAGCAAATAGCAGATTTAGCAAAATATTTGCGTTACCAAAATAGGACCTTAGAAAAAACTGTAGAGAAAAGAACAAAAGAAGTTGTGTTACAAAAGGACGTTATTATTGCCAGAAATAATAATTTACAACAACAAAATGAAGAAATAAATACACAAAAAGAAGAAATATTAATTCAAAGAGAAAATCTTAAATTAAATTTTAAAACATTAGAAAAACAGCAAGATGAGTTGCATGCCTCAATAAGGTATGCCGAAACAATTCAACATGCTATACTTCCCCAAAAAGAGGATTTAGATAAAGCATATAATAATTTTGTAATTTATAAACCTAAAGATATTGTATCTGGAGACTTTTATTGGTACTCTCAATTTAAAACAGGCTCATTTGAAAGCTCATTTGTTGTCGTCTCTGATTGTTCTGGACATGGCGTGCCAGGTGCGTTCCTGAGTATATTAGGAGGAAACTTATTGGATGATATTATTAATAAAGAACAAGTATTTAATACTGCTGATGTTTTGGAAATAATGAATGACAAAATAACTAAACTTTTAAAACAAAAGCAAACAAGAAATCATGATGGAATGGATATGGGCTTGCTGAAACTTATTAGAAATAGTGATGCAAATAAAATAGATTTATATTTTTCGGGAGCTAAACGGCCTATTCTTATTTATTCTAAAGAGAAAAAAGAGGTAATACAAATAAGAGGTAATAGTCGCAGTATTGGTGGTTTTTATCAGTCTGACGTGAAATTTATTCAGCATAAAGAAACAGTAAAAGTAGGAGATTTAATTTATATGTTTACCGATGGTTACACTGATCAGAATAGTCCGTCGAGAAAAAAAATAGGAATAAAAAGAGTTAAAGACTTAATCGAAGAAAATGCACATAAAAGAATATGTGAGCAAAAAAAGATATTTGAGGATGAACTAACAAATCATCAAGGACTTGAAGAACAGAGGGATGATGTTACACTTCTTTGTATCCAGCTTTAGTTAAATAGCTTTTTTAAATTATTTTGTAATAAGTCCTTTACTTACCCAAAATCTAAATTTAATTATCATTATACCTTTCTTTGATTGAAATGTCAGCAAATAAAAAAAGAAAAGCATAATGCTTGCTCCCCATTTTAATAATTCTTTAAAATAACTTTTCATTAATTCCGCTTTACTTATCCTTTCTGCTCTGATTTTTTCGCTAAATCCGATACCGAGTGCTTGCTTTTTTATAAAATCAACGGTTAGCCTAACAGCGGGAATTATATGATATATCCATGCTTTCGGTAAATAATAAACATTATGATTATTATGCCTAAGCTTATTGAAAAGATCCTTTTCTTCTCCCCCTAACATATTTTTTCCCGTTCGCCCAAGCTTTGTATTAAAAGTTCCAATTTCTTCAAAAATTTCCTTACGAAAATACATGTTTGCTCCTATAGGAAATTTACCACCATAAAATTTCTTTATTTTCTCGCCTAAATTTATCACCGACATCACAGGCTCTAAAAAAACAGACATCCAATCTGGACGATAACTTTCATATTTAGGCAATATTTTCCCTCCTCCAGCTACAGCATCTTTATACTTGGCAAAAAAAGATGCTATTTCTTTCAAATAATTTTCACAAGCCAAAGCATCATCATCAATAAATATCAATATGTCACTTTTAGCTTCTCTTATTCCTCTATTTCTAGCATGAGAAAGTCCTTGTTTGGGTTCGTTATAATATCTAAAAATATATTTCGGATTGTTTTTTGAAAATTCCAAACATATCTCTGATGTATTATCATTTGAATTGTTGTTTACAAATACAATCTCATATTCGGATTTATCAAAAGTTTGCTTTGTCAAACTTTCCAATAAACCAGGGATGTATTTCTCTCTGTTATATGTACAAATAATTACCGAAAGTTTTATAGGCATATTTCTAAATTTGAGTTAATCCTTTTTTGCTTTTTTCTGTTTTATAAATAAAAAATAAATTGAAAAGAATAAATAAAATAAGAACTATTGAACCGATTAAAGATATAGTATTTCCTAGTATCCAAATTTGTGGTTCAAATTTAAACTTAATAATATGTTCTCCCGCTGGAACTTTTATTCCTCTCAATATATAATTTGCTCTAAAATGTTCAACTTTTTTATCATCAATATATGCGTTCCAACCTTTTGCATAAAATATTTCGGCAAATATTGCAATTTGATCTGTTGCTGCTTTTGTATTATAAGTTAGGCTGTTTGGCTTATAATCAGTTAGATGTATTGTTGCATTATTATCGTTACTAAAATTTGAAACCTGATTTTTAAACTCAGTATTTACAATTGCTGTTTTTGAAGCATCAAAATTTTGAATAGCAATAATTTCTTCATCAGCACTATTTACAGTCTTAATATTTTCAATATACCAAGCATTTCCTAATGTAGCTTTATTTAATAAAGGCATTCCGTCAGCATTCAAAATAATATATTTAGTATTCAGCATATTTATACCCGATAGTGTTCCCATAAGCGAATCGAGGCTTGGCATTGGAAGTTTTGAGTTTAAACCGTTTATAAGTTTAGATATTTCGGTATTTAGAGTGTTGTCAATAAATTCTTGGTAGCGTCTCATTTTTGCACCATGATATCCACCAATTGACTTATGAAAATACGAAGTTGAAGCATCATTAAAAGGACTAACTGTTAGATTTAAGACTCTGTAATCTAGCTCTTTATCTTGTAAAATGTAATTGTCACATTTTGATGGAGTAAATACTTTATTTGCAACGCTTGCTCTAACAAAATCGTCGTTATTCAAATATCTTTTTGCAACAGGCCATAAATCTATTAGTATTATAAAAGCTATAGCTAAGTATAAGTAATTTAGTTTAAGTTTTTCTTTTAAATAGAAGAAAATTGCGGCCGCCCCTACTACAATAAAAAATATTGAACGCAAAGCATCCATTCTAAATAATGAAGCTCTGTCTGCCTCTAAAGATGAAATCATATTTTCAGGAAAAACTCTTGCATCACCAGCATTTTCAAAAGATAAAATACCTGGAATCATTAAAACTAATATTAATCCAACAGTAATACCTACTGCATATTTAAGTCCTTTAATAATTTCGTCGTTAGTAACTTTTTTATCAATAATTTCTTTCAGAGCTAAAATCCCAAGCAATGGCATAGTAAATTCAGCAATAATGAGAGTCATTGATACTGATCGAAATTTATTATATCCAGGAAAATAGTTAATAAATAAATCTGTAATAAAGCTAGCATTCTTTCCCCAAGCTAATATTATTGAAAGTAATGTTGCAGATAATAGCCACCATCTAAGGTCTCCTTTCACCAAGAATAATCCTAAAATAAATAGGAAGAAAATTAAAGCACCAATATAAACAGGACCTGATGTAAACGGTTGAGCTCCCCAATATAAAGGCATGTTTTTTATTATTTTTTTAGCATCAGGAACTCCTGCGTTTATTAAATCTTTATAAATATTCGAGTTTTCAGAAAGTTCGCCACCAGATGCACCACCCATTAAATTTGGAACAAGTAAAGTAAATGTTTCAGTTATTCCATAACTCCAAGCGTTAATATAGTCTTTATCTAGTCCTGATGTTTTATTTTCTTTATTTGTTGAAAGCTCTGATTTTCCACGGATTGAGTCTTTCCCATAATCGTAAATTGTGGCAATTGATGTAAAATTTACGGTTAAAGCTAGAATTGCACCTACAATTAAAAGTCCTAAGGCTTGAGAAAATTCCTTATATGTTTTTTCTTTTATAGTATTTATTAAAACAAATATTCCGTAAATTAGAACTATTAAAAAAGTATAATATGTTATTTGTAAGTGGTTTACAATTATTTGAAGAGTTAAAAATAATGCCATTAAAGTTGCTCCTGCAAATTTTTTCCCATTAAAAGCCCAATGTACACCTGCTACAATTGGTGGCATAAAGCCTAAAGCTAGTGCTTTAGTTAAATGTCCTGCCTCAATAATAATAAAAAAGTAGGAAGAAAAAGCATAAGCAAGTGCTCCAATAATACTCAGCCATGGGTTTACTTTAAAAACAAGTAAAGCAATAAAAAAACCAAGCATATATAAAAATACTATACTAACTGGATGACTAAAGTCGAGCACTTTATATAAATATACAAATAAGTTATTTGGGCGACTTCGGGTTATTAAATATGAAGGCATCCCGCCAAACAATGAGTTTGTCCAAAGTGAATGTTCACCAGTTTCGGCTTTATAATCTACAACTTCTTTTGCACCACCTTTCCATGTCTTTTTGTCATGTTGGTTAAGTTTATCACCTTTTATTACAGGGGTAAAATACATTAGCGAAATAAGCAAGAAAAGTATTATTGCTGTAATATGTGGAAGAAATTGTTTGATATTATTTTTCATTATTTAGTATTTTGATATAAGTGTGTAAAATTAGAAAAAAATGTAACATTTCTCTAAAAAACACCTATAAAAATTCTAAAAAGAAGTCAATAAATGACTTTTTGCTAATGAGTTTACAAATTATTACATAGAATGACTAAATAAAACTAAAAGCAAAAATGAATTAATTTAGATTGTTCCAACCTTTTTTGATATAAAAATGACTACGGAGTATTTGAAAATTGATTTTATGATTGCTGTTGGTGATGTGTTTTCAACTTAATAATAATATAATCCAAGTTTTATATAATGTTATATATAGTTTGTTATTAACAATTTAGATTACTGCATGAACATGTAATCAACTGTAACACAGCTAGCTTAAGCCGTAGCATCTTGTCGTCTTACTTAAAATTTGCATAATAATATAAACTGCGAAACGTGAATTGTATAGTGTCCTAACGTTTAGCAGTTTATAAAACTACTTTTGTAATTTTATTACGTTATCGGTAGTATAGCCTTTACTCAATATATTCATAATATCGCCAGTAATCTCTACACTTTTTTTATCGTTACTAATTATGCTATTTTTATTTTTAGCCGATTTTATTTCTTTTTCAAAAGAAAGCACAACTCTATATTTCAGATAATCTTTCATAGCCATTAATTGTTCATTGTCTTTTAATGTGTCGTTATTAACCTCTGGTGCATCATATATTAGTTTACGCTTTCCTTTTTTAGTAAACTTTATACTTTCATCGGAGCTTGCACCAAAATTTAATTTATTTAGCGAACCATTATTCAATTCTTTAATCATAGCATTCA
This sequence comes from Bacteroidales bacterium, assembly GCA_029934705.1. GTDB lineage: Bacteria > Bacteroidota > Bacteroidia > Bacteroidales > JAADGE01 > DZBS01. Next base: position 17,784 of record JAOZLS010000031.1, read on the forward strand.
AATTGTCGATGCTCTCAAAATCATATTTAACAAACAGTGTTGTTTTATCATCTTTCCAGCCCGATTTAACATTTTTTGCTCCAGCAGCAATAAATTCTTCGGCTACTTTATTAAAAGCGTTATCCAAAGTATCCAAACTGTTTGGGTTTCCAGTTGTGTCCATTGAAGCTACAAAAGCAATAAGTTCACCCATTTCAATTGATGTTTCGGCGTAGCCAGAAAAATCTTTATTAAAATGATAAGTTTGTGATATAGTACAGCTTGATAAAAATGCGATTGTAATAATTACAATTGTTAAAAGTTTTTTCATTTTGTTTTATTTAGATATTATTGAGTCCACTCCGAAAAGTCATTATACCCCTAAATCCCCTAAAGGGGACTTTGAGAACTATCTGGTTTTTAAAGCTTTCCCTTCAGGGATTAAGGGTAAAAAAGCTTTAAAAATCAGATAGTTCGACTTTTCTGAGTAGTCTCATTATTAATTATTTTGATACTTGTGTTTCAAATCCTTGAGATTTTATTAAATCAGCAATTTCATTTAATTTTCTTTCATCTACTTTTTGTAGCCCTTCGCTAGGTGTGTCTCTGTCAATAGTATAAATCATTACCTTTTTTGGATTTATCTTTTTTAATAATTCAACCCATGCTAATATTTCTTTTTCGGTAGTGTTATCAACCTTTATTTTGTTGTAATAGCCTTTAACAAACATAGTTTGAATAATAAGCTTACCATTGAATTTCATAAGCATATCAACGGTCTTCTCGATACTATAATTTTTAGGAGGATTATTTATTAGCTTTGCTGTTTTGTTAAATGCTGAATCTAATTTTAAAATATTATAATCCACTTTTAGTAGTGCATCATAAATTTTTGTATTATTTATAAGTGTAGCATTTGATAATGCTGCAATTTTAGCTTCAGGAAAATAGTTATTTCGAATCTCTATTGTATCATCTATTATTTTTTCAAAATCAGGATGCATTGTAGGTTCTCCATTCCCAGCAAAAGTAATAACATCAAGAGCTTCGCCATTCTCTTTCATTTTTAAAAGGGTTTCTTTTAACTTACTTTTTACTTGCTTACTTGTATGAAACGAGTCGTTTATATATTTATCTTTATAAGTTCGCCCACATTCGCAATAAATACAGTCGAAATTACAGAATTTATATTTTAGTGGAAGTAAATTAACCCCAAGGGATATTCCCAAACGGCGACTTTTAACAGGTCCAAAGATTATTTCGTCGAATAAAAAAACTGGCATATTTTATTTTTTTTGCTGACAAATGTATAATTTTTTTATAACAAAAAAGAGGAAAAGTAAGTTTGTTACGATTCCTCTTTTTGTTTTTTTCAGGGAGTAAGACTAACGATTTAATCAAGTCTTAAAGTAGTTGTTGTTAAAACAAAAGTATAACAATTATTATAGTGTACCTAACATTACTACGTTTTATTGATAAGATGTCTTTTTGAACGGATGAACCCATTTTTTTTTGTGATAAAAGTTTAATCTTTCTTCAGTTTAGATTTTACATAGTCAATAATAAGAGCAAAAACTGTATTTTCAACTCCATTTTTTATTAAAAAAGGAGAATCGTCTGTCAAAGTTTCAGAAAATTTTTCAATTCCTACAATTTCGGTTGCTTTTATGTATTGATTTATTGCTTCGGTGTGCATGTTTTTGCAAAATAAAACATGCCCATAATTAATAAAATCAAAAGCTGATGGTTTTTTCTCTATCAGTTTAATATAATATTTTTCGGCAGCATCAAGTTTTCCTAGTACAAAAGAACACCAGGCTAAAGGTCTCATCACAAGCGTATTTTCCGGATTAAAATATTCTACTTTATAATAATATTTTAGAGCCTCGTCGTGTTTTTCTTGAGAAAGAAGGCAATGACCAATATTTGCTTGTATATGAAGGTTTTCGGGTTGCTCTGTTTCGGCTTTTAAATAATATTCAAGTGCTTTTTCAAAATTATTTAATTTTCGATAACAAAATGCAGTTTTTTTAGTTAGCCAAAGTGAAGTATCTA
>JAOZLS010000234.1 GCA_029934705.1 Bacteroidales bacterium
AATATATTATTTACAAAATGCTCGCCAGATGTAACTAAAAGACCATTAACTGTTGATATTGAAGGAGATTTGCGATTTTGTAATCATTCACCTACAATTTTAGGGAATATTTATACCGATAAGCTTGAGGATATGTTTAATTCTGAAGCTGCAAATTTGTGGAGTAAAACGATTCCTGATTATTGTTCGAGTTGCGATTTGTATAGCTCGTGCATGGCAGGTTGTAGAGCCGCAAGCGAGCAACTGAATTTAGGATTAAATAGTCCAGATCCAATAGTGTCGTGCTTGAAATGATACTAATATAAACTAAAATGAATTAGATTTAGTTAAGGAGCCTTCCTAAGGAAAAGGTTGAAGGAATAAAGGCACTTATTATTACAAACAGAGCAAAAAGAACAATTAATACACCTGTTATTTTATTTATCCAGAATAAGTTACGGAGTCTAATTTTTTTTCTGAAAAGGCTAACAATGCTGATAAGTATAAGCCACCAAAGTATTGCACCCGAAAATACTGAAATAATAAGAACTGTAATATTTCCAGCTTCGGAGTTATTGTCAATCATATTAAAACTGGAAAAAATAATACCAAAAGCTAAAATTGTTATTGGGTTTGAAATTGTAACAAAAAATGTTGTTATATAGTCAGAAAAAAATTTATTTCCTTGGGCCCTATGAGCTCTTATTTGTTTTATTGGGTTCGAGAAATAAATACGTATTCCAATAATTGTTAGAAATGTTCCTCCAACTATTCTAATAACATCTTGTTGTTCAATTAAAAAATCGGAAATAAATGTTATACCAAAGCCTGCAATAATTGCATAAATAACATCGGCAGAGGCTGCTCCTAAGCCTGAAACAATACCCGATGCGTAGCCTTTGTTAAGAGTACGCTGTATGCACAGTACGCCAATTGGACCCAAGGGTGCCGATACTGATATGCCTACAATTATACCTTTTAAGACTAAATCTAAATTCAAAATATTATAATTAATTGAGTGTGTTTAATATAACGCCAAAGATATTAATAATATTTAATATCATCAATGGAGTAATAAAATAATTAAGCTTTATTCAGCATAAAATAATAGCATATCTAAAACTGCTTTATAACAAACTGGGCAAAAATCATTTGTGTTGTTCGATCGCATTTTGCAATCGGGAGTAGGTCTGTAAAGTCCTTTTTTTACATAGCCAGCTCCTTCATAAGCACCAACTGTATTTTTATATTTTTTTGTATCTGGAGTTGGAATAGGAGTACCAACTTCAACTAAATTTTTCCATTTACTTTCAAAATCTACTAAGTTTGTAATGTTTACTTGCCAAGGTTCAACAGTCATGTCGTAAAGTTGGTCTGCTGTTCCTTCGTCGTAAGCATACTCGTCGGCAAGTGCAGCAAAAGCATGACCAAATTCGTGTGTAAATACCTGAGCTGCCGAAGGATGGTCTGCTGAACATAAATTGTAATAATTATAAATACCGCCACCTCCATATTTGTCGGTGTTTACTAATATATAAATTTGGTCGTAAGGAGTGTATGCAGCAATATCTCTTACAGTTTTTATGTCTTGAGTTGTTAAATATCTTTCGCTATCAAAAGTATAAAAGTGTGAGTTAAGTACAGTGTTTCTCCATATTCCGTCTCCAGGAATATCGGCACCTGATTCTTCAGAAATAGCATCAACCGACCAAAAATTTACTTTATTTTTATTTGATTTAAAAGGTTCTACTTCAAAAAAATATTTTACAAAACGATTGCAGTCTGAGTGGAATTTATCCATTTCGTCCTTAGTATATCCATCGGGAATAATTACAATATCAAGTTTTTTGTGGTGATTACCTGAATAATGAACTTTTTGAGAAGCATATTTTGTTTGTTTATCTTTTAGTATAAAATAGCTTTTTGGATCAACTTTTTTTGTAAATAAGGTATGAAAAATGTTTTGTGGGTCGCGCTGCTGAATTTTTATTATAACAGAATTTTTTGGAAAAGGCATTACTACCGATTCGTAAAAACTTCGGTCGGTGTGTTTTGCTTCTTCGGTAAAAACCCATTCAATATAAATTGAAGAGAAACCACGGGAGTATATAAGTTTATTGTCTTCGGCATTAAAAACTAATATTCTATAATCGCCCAAATTAAATTTGTCGATTAAATTTATTGTTGACCCACCCCAAAAAGGCTCTTCTTTTAGTTGTTTGAAATATATATTTGTAGCTTCGGAATTTCCTGCAATTGAATAATCAAAACGTAATGTTTTGTCAATAAAATATTTCTCAAAATTTATTTGCGAATAAGAAGAATTGAAAATTATTACTGTTAAAAATGTGAATATAAATTTCATGAGCATAAGATTTATAAATTAGGCTACAATAATTTTGTAGCCTAATTTATTTAGTTAATTATATCAAAACCAGTGTAAGGTATAAGAGCTTTAGGAATTTTTATTCCTTCTGGAGTTTGATTGTTTTCTAGTAAAGCCGCTACAATACGAGGCAATGCCAATGCACTTCCGTTTAATGTATGAGCTAATTTTGTCTTTTTATCGTTTTTAGATTTATATCTAAGTTTAAGTCTATTTGCTTGAAAAGTTTCAAAGTTAGAAATAGAACTTACCTCAAGCCATTTTTCTTGAGCCGCTGAATATACTTCAAAATCGTATGTTAAAGCGGCAGTAAAACCAAGGTCGCCACCACAAAGTCGGACAGTTCGGTATGGTAATTCTAGTTTTTTAATTAATGATTCAACGTGTTTCACCATTATATCAAGAGTTTCATAGGATTTGTCGGGATGTTGTATTTGTACAATCTCGATTTTATCAAATTGGTGTAGTCTATTTAAACCTCTAACATCTTTTCCGTAAGAACCAGCCTCACGTCTAAAACACGATGAGTATGCAGTCATTTTAATAGGAAAATCGTCTTCGGTAAGAATTACGTCTCTGTAAATATTAGTAACAGGAACTTCGGCAGTAGGAATCATATATAAATTATCTACTTCCATTTTGTACATTTGTCCTTCTTTATCAGGAAGTTGCCCAGTTCCAAAGCCAGATGCTTCGTTAATCATAAGAGGAGGCATAATTTCGGTATATCCTGAAATTTCGGCTTCTTTTAAGAAAAAGTTTATTAAAGCACGTTGTAATTTTGCACCTTTACCTTTATATACAGGAAATCCTGCTCCAGTAATTTTTGTTCCTAAATCGAAGTCAATTATATCGTATTTTTTTGCTAAATCCCAATGCGGAACAGCTTTGTCGTGTAATTTTGGTTTTTCACCACCAGAGTTAATTTCGAAATTATCTTGGTCGGTTTTTCCTGCTGGAACAAGTTTGTTAGGAATATTTGGCACTTCTGATAAAAGAGTGTTTAATTTTTCTTTTATTTCGTTTAATTGTGATGTCAGTTTTTTAGAAGTTTCTTTTAACTGTCCTGCTTTTTCTTTTGCCGATTTTGCTTCATCGCCTTTACCTTCTTTAAATAGTTTTCCTATTTGTTGAGCAAGGTTGTTTGCTTCGGCAAGTGCTTTGTCTTGTTCTGCTTGTGTTTGTTTTCGCAGATTATCGGTTTCAATAATAAGATTTATTTCTTTAGAATAATCTCTATTTCTTATTTTTAAGCTTTCAATAACAGCTTCTTTGTCTGTGTTTATTTGTTGAAGAGTAAGCATTTTGTTCTTTTCTATTAAAAAATATTTATTTATTAAGGCTGTAAAGATATAAATTATTTGTGTTTATTGAGTTGATAACTTTGTTAAATTTATATTTCAGCCTTTTGTATTTTAAACAAAAAAATCCAGTAATATAAATTACTGGATTTTTTTATTTTCTTAAAACTAAATGTTAGTCTTGAAATGGTTCAATTGAAACGAAAGATCTGTTATTAGCTTTCTTTTTAAAAGTAACGCTTCCGTCAACTAAAGCAAAAAGAGTATGGTCTTTTCCCATTCCAACATTTATACCTGGATGGTGTTGAGTACCTCTTTGTCTTACTATAATATTACCTGCTTTAGCTAATTGTCCGCCAAATAATTTTACTCCTAGTCTTTTACTTTCCGATTCACGTCCGTTTCTTGAACTACCCGCTGCTTTCTTATGTGCCATTGTTGTAGTGTTTTATTTTTTTAATACTTTTTTGTTCTTTATAATGTAATATCTTCAATTAGAATTTTAGTGAAATCCTGACGGTGTCCGTTTAATTTCCTATATCCTTTTCTTCTTTTCTTTTTGAAAATCTTTACTTTATCACCTCTTTCGTGAGAGATAACTTTTGCTGTAATTTTTGCTGACTCAATTATTGGAGTTCCAACATTAATGTCTTTATCATTAGCAGTTAATAGAACTTTTGTAAATTCTATTTGTTCGCCTTCTTTAGCGTCTAATCTGTGAACAAAAATTGTTTGATCTTTTTTTACTTTAAATTGCTGTCCTGCAATCTCTACAATTACGTACATCTTGTTGTTTTTTAGTGGTTTAGAGGCGTCCTGTTCTAATAACTGAATCTTTATTGCCCCTGTAAACTTTTTTTATTTTCAAGCTCACAAAATTACTAATATTTTAATTAAAACAAAACCTTTTAAGATAAATATTTTATTTTTCTGTATTTTGTTAGTTTAAGGATAACTTTTATGTATTTAATGTTTGTTTTTAAGGCTTCTACATATACATATTTACCTAGCAAATATTTTTGTTTATTCCCCCGTTACCTCGTCCTTTTTAGCAAGTAAAACATTTATTAATTCTGAGTATAGCTGTATTTTTTCTTCTTCTATTTTATCTTTATTTTCTTTTAAAGTTTTTATCGATTTGTCTATTATTTCGTTCGAAATATGGTTTGCATCTGTATTATCAATTATTGTAAAGGCTTCAAAAGAGCTTGTAAAATCTTCTTCAATAAATTTTGTTACAAAAAAGTGAGTATGTTCCCCATAATTTAGTCCCGACATCCAAATTGTACCAGCAATAGTTTTAAAAAGCTTGTCGAATTTTGGATTTTCAAGTGCTTTCATTATTGTTTTTACACTTTTGTCAATTTTTAAATTGTTAAGTATTTCAATAATTTGAGTTTCAACTTCGGGGCTTTTATTTACATAAAGGAGTTCTAAAATTGCTTGCAATAGTATTTGGTCGCCTTGCTTTTTTATTTTTTTGAGTGCTTCTAAAACTGTTTTTTCGTTTGTTGAAAAAAGTTGTTCTGTTAGTTTTTGTTTTGCCTGTTTTTCCATTTTATTTCTTTTTTATTGTCAATCCTAATTTTTGTCCTTCTTTTAACATAAATTCAAACGCATTTTTGTAGTCGTTGCTAATAACGCCATCGAGTATTGCGTCTTTTATTGCATCTTTTATTAAGCCAACTTCTCTTGATGGTTTAATATTGAAGGCTTCAATAATTATTTCTCCTGAAATTGGAGGTTGCCAGTTTCGTATTTTATCTTTTTTTTCTACTTCAATAAGTTTTTGTCTTACAATTTTGAAGTTTTCTAAATATTGTTTAACTTTTTTTTCTTGTTTTGATGTTATATCAGCTTCGCTGAGTGTCATGAGGTCGTTAATGTCGTCGCCTGCTTCAAATAAAAGTCGCCTTATTGCCGAATCTGTAACGCCACTTTTTACTAATGGAATGGGGCGAAGATGAAGTTTTACAAGTTTGCTTACATAATTGAGCTTTTCGTTTAGCGGAAGTCTCATCCTTTTAAAAATATCAGGAACCATTTTTGCTCCAATAAATTCGTGGCTATGGAATGTCCAGCCATCGCTAGTAAATCTTTTAGTGTTAGGTTTTGCAACATCATGAAGTAGTGCTGCCCAACGTAGCCAAAGGTTATTGCTTACTTTTGCAATATTATCTACAACTTGCAGGGTATGTAAAAAATTATCTTTATGTCCTATTCCATTTATTGTTTCAATTCCTTTTAAAGCATGTATCTCAGGAAAAATAATTTCTAAAAGCTCAGCTTTGTCTAATAATTTAAAGCCGACTGACGGTTTTTTTGTTAAAAGTATCTTGTTTAACTCGTCGGTTATTCTTTCTTTTGATAAAATAGAAATTCTATCTTTATTTTGCTTAATAGATCTAAAAGTTGCCGGATTTATATTGAAATCTAGTTGAGTTGCAAACCTAATAGCTCTCATCATTCTAAGCGGATCGTCGGAAAAAGTTATATCAGGCTCTAACGGAGTTTTTATCATTTTGTTTTTAATGTGCTCAAGTCCGTTAAATGGATCAGTTAGTTGTCCAAAATCTTTTTTGTTTAGCGAAATTGCAAGTGCGTTTATTGTAAAGTCTCTTCTGTTTTGGTCGTCGCTTAAAGTTCCGTCTTCAACCGAAGGTTTTCGGGAATCGTGTGAATATGATTCTTTTCTTGCTCCCACAAATTCAAATTCTATGCCTTCGCTTTTAAACATTGCTGTTCCAAATCTTTTAAAAATAGAAACTCGTGTTTTGTTTTTTAATTTAGAAGCTGTTTTTTTTGCTAAATCAATACCGCTGCCTAAAACAACAATATCTATGTCTTTAGATGGGCGTTTTAATATTAAATCGCGAACAAAGCCTCCAATAATATATACTTGAAGGTTTTCTTCTTCCGAAATATCCGAAATTATATTAAAAACTTTATGATTAGGTAATTTAAACATTTTTATAATTGATTTTTCTTTTATTC
>JAOZLS010000235.1 GCA_029934705.1 Bacteroidales bacterium
TTCTGAGGGTATATTAGGTAAATGCTTATTTATTGCAATATATTCTTCAACTTTATATAAAGGAGGAAGTTCATAGTTTGTATTAAAAACAAAGTCTGCCCAAGAGGATTGTACTTTTACTTTTTTTGCACGAACAGTACCATCGCCCCAAACACCAAAAACTTCATCATATTCATTATTTCTAAATGCTAAAAATTTGTGTCCGTAAGAATTTCCTGTATCAATTTGAAACCTTGTTCCTTGCCCCAAAGAGCTTCCTCCTGAAATTTTTATTGCTCCATTATTTATATCAAGCTGAGCTGCAGGAGTACTTGTTCCTATTCCTACCCTACCTTGACTATAATAAATTGTTGTATCATTAGGATTAAGCCAAGTACCTAAATTTGTAAGCCCCGAACCATCGCCAACAAATTTTGTTGCAGTTAGTGTACCTGAACTACTAACTCTAAACTTTGTGGATGGTTTTGTACTTCCGTCTGCTTTAACTTCGGCATACATAAAATCTAACCTTGTTCCCGAGCTTTTAATATCCCATACTGTATGATTTGGAGAAATATTACTACTGCCATGTAACTCAAGTCTTAGAACAGGGTATTCGGGTGGTAATCCTTTTTTATTACTATTAAAAATATGTAGTGCTTTTTGTGGGCTATCTGTACCAATACCAACTCTGCCCGATGCTCGGTAAACATGTTTGTAGGTTTCTTGCCATGGACTTGTTATATTTATTTCGGTTAAATAACCTGCATCATTATTCCACATTGATATATTACCAGTTTTATTTGTAAGTTCATCGTTTGAGTTTGCTGTAATAAAATCGTAGGTATTTTCCCAATTTGTATTACCATCGGTAATATACCCAGCATCGGCATGGTTACCCCATGAGTATGCAGTATTCCAATTTGTTATATCTGTTTGGGTTAATTGTCCTGCTATACTATTGTTAAAATCACTAACAAGTAAATAATCTGCTAATTCCGTTTGTTTTGTTATGTGTTCCCAGTTTCCGTTGGTGTTACTAAAAAGACTCAAGCTTTTTGTGTCGGTGTCATAAACTATTAAACCATTTGCAGAAGTGCTTATTGCTATTTTTTCAGCAGTTGTCATTCGTGGTATTAGTAAGCCTTTTCCTGTGCTTTTCATTTCAAACAAAGCCGATTTGTTAGGAGTTTCTGTTCCTAAAGCAAGCTGACCAGAAAGAGTTAATGTCATAACAGTAATTAATGGTGTAGCCACTCCACAATCGGTATAGTACGATTTAAAATGTAGATTTTTTTCATTTGTATAATCCCAAACATAATCTTCTATAGTTTTACAACCTACTCCTTGACTTTTAGTTACAAATCTCATTGTTAAATCTAATGATTTCTCTATTTCAAAAATTTTTTGTGGTGCGGTTGTACCTATTCCAACATTTCCACCATTATAATAAATATTTGGAGAACCACTCCATTGTCCAAATACTCTACCATTATACATTAAAATAATTAGTATAATCAATATTGAAAATATTTTTCTAAATAAACCAGCAAAGGCACTAACGCTGTGTGTGTGTGTGTGTGTGTAGAGATTGTTTAATTTTCATTTTATAAAATTTAGTTTTGGTTTTTTATTATATCTGTAAAAGTAGATATTTTTTTAAAATAGAAAAACAATTGTGCTGTTATATTTTTTTATACGTTAAACAAAACAATGTAAACTACTAGTTTTAAGGCAGTTTAATCTTTTATTCATGCTAAGAAACACATAAAAAGTCGATAATCTACAAAAAAGCAAGCTTGAATTTTGCAAAATTTAAAAAAATGACATAATACGCCATTTTTAAGCGTTTTAAGCGACTTTTACATAATCTGAACGCATATTACAAAAACCGCAATTACCTGACTATATAGACGTTATGCGGATTTATTATTTTCCGTATTCTCTATTTTACCGAAGCCTTCGGTTGCTTATTGCTTTTTGTAACCTTTAATTAGTGTCCGTCTATAAAGTCTCTAAACATTCTGATTATTGTCATTTCGACCGGTAGGGAGAAATCTTAATATCCTAGCTAATAGCGAAGAAGATTTCTCAATTTTGAAAAAAAATTATCGAAATGACATAAATGACGACTTTATGGACAAACTCTAATTAAACCAACCTAACTCCATCCTTTTCAATAGTGATAAGGCGTTGCTTATATAATGTACCAATTGCTTTTTTAAATGATTTTTTGCTTATTCCAAATAACGAATTTATCATATCAGGCGAACTTTTATCGTTTGCTGCAACAAAACCGTTATTATTAACTATTGTTTCTAAAATTCTTTTTGAAATACCATCAATTTGGTCATAACCAGATTTTTGAAGTGACAAATCAACTTTACCATCTTCTCTTATTTTTTTAACATAAGCACTTATCCTATCGCCTTTTCTAAGCTCTTTAAATACTTCATTCTTATATAATAAACCCCAATATTTATTTGCAATAATTGCTTTATATCCAATTTCTGTTTCACTCTGAATCAGAACTTCAACTTCATCATTAACCTCATATCCAGCAACTTCGTCTGATAAATATTTGTTTATTTTGGCTGTAGCAACTAATCTATTGGTTTCTTCATCTAAATATATATACACTATATAGGAAAAGCCTTCTTCCATATCGTTTTTTTGTTCTCTAAACGGAACAAGTAAATCTTTTAAAATCCCCCAGTCTAAAAATGCTCCAACTCTATCTACATCCTTCACTCTTAAATAGGCAAATTCGTTAACCTTTGCTAAAGGTGTTTCCTTAGTTGCAATAAGTCTATCTTCGGAATCAGAATAAACAAAAACTTCAACAATATCGTCAACTTCAGTACCTTTTGGAACATATTTTAAAGGCATCAAAATCTCTCCGGCCTCCTCGCCCCCATCAAGATAAACTCCAAAATCAACTTCTTTTACTACTCTAAGACTATTATAATTTCCTATTTCAATCATTTCTTTTTTTTGCAAATATACAAAATTACAATTAATAAATTTGAATGAATTAAATGAACTTTTCATCTATTTCTACTTTACTAAATTAAGAACTGCTTATTGCTAAATAGTTACAATATTTTGGGCTTTTGTTTAGAATAATTGTGCTATTTTTAATAATCTAGTTATCAGTATTTTTCAAGCATATCATCCTAAGCCCATAACCGTCAAGCTAAAGAGGTAATGTATTGATTATAAGAGTATTTATTTGGCTTGAAACTCTTATAAATAGAGTATAGATAATACTCTATTTATATAAGTAATAGTTCGTTAAACTCTGCCATAACTCTCTAAATTAATGATTTACAAAAAAGCAATGAATTATTGAATAAGGTAATAAGGTTTTAAATATTTAGTACATGTTTTCCTACTAAGGTTTGAAATAAAAATAAGGTTTTGATTATACATTGTCCAACCCGAAACACGAAACACATAACTCGTAACACGAAACCCGAAACCCGCCCCTCAAAAATATATTTGCATATATATTTATAATATTTTATCTTTATTATTAAATTCAAATTCAATATTATGTCTAAAAAACTATCTATATTTCTAAAATTAGCTATTATAAGTTCGTTTATACTTGCTAGTTCCACTTCATTTTCGCAAGAAAAAGAATATCTTAAAACAAGTAATTTTAATTTTCTAAAATTCAGGAGTATAGGTCCTGCCTACGCTTCGGGGCGTATTGCCGACATTGAAGTAAATCCAAATAACCCATCGCAATATTATATTGGAGTTGCAGCAGGTAACGTATGGAAAACCGAAAATGCAGGAATAACTTTTAAACCTATTTTTGAAAAATATGGTTCATATTCTATTGCTGACGTTGCAATTGACCCAAATAACACAAATGTAATTTGGATAGGAACAGGCGAATATAATAGTCAAAGAGCAATTGGCTATGGCGATGGCGTTTACCTCTCGGTGGATGGAGCAAAATCGTTTAAAAATGTTGGTCTTGAAAAATCGCAACATATAGGACGAATTATTATTGACCCACGAAACTCTCATGTTTATGTTGCAGCACAAGGCCCTTTATGGGGAGCAGGTGGCGACCGTGGACTATATAAAACCGAAGACAAAGGCAAAACATGGACTAAAATATTAGAAGTTAGCGAAAACACAGGTATTACCGATATTGTTTTAGACCCCAGAAACCCGGATGTACTCTACGCTGCATCATATCAAAGACGAAGACGTGTTTGGACTCTTATCAATGGAGGACCAGAATCAGCAATTTATAAATCCGAAGATGCAGGTAAAACATGGAGGAAATTAACAAGTGGACTACCAAGTGGCGATGTTGGAAGAATAGGACTCGCTATTTCCACTGTTAATCCTGATAAAGTATATGCAATTATTGAAGCCGCAAATGGCGGAGGCATTTATCGAACCACCGACAGAGGCGAATCATGGGCTAAAATGAACTCTTATGTTTCAACTAGTCCGCAGTATTACAATAGATTATATTGCGACCCTGTTAATGAAAACAAAATATATTCGATGGATACTTACTCAAAATATTCTACTGACGGTGGAAAAACATGGAGTAATTTTGGCTTAAAAAACAGACATGTTGATGATCATGCAATATGGATAAATCCTAAAAACACAAATCACCTAATTATTGGTGGTGATGGCGGAATATACGACACTTACGACTTTGGTGAAAATTGGCGACATGCACCAAACCTCCCTATCACACAATATTACCGTGTAGCCGTTGATAATGCAAAACCATTTTATAACGTTGTAGGCGGAACACAAGATAATAACAGTATGGTTGGTCCTTCGCAAACTATTAGTTCTTACGGTATTTTAAATTCCGATTGGCAAACCACTACTGGTGGCGATGGTTTTTTCTCAGCTTTTGACACACAAAACCCAGATATTGTTTATTCTGAATCGCAATATGGTGGTCTGGTAAGATATGATAAAAAAAGCAAGCAAGCAATTAATATTCAGCCACAAGCCCCAGCAGGCGAAGCTTACCGATGGAATTGGAATGCTCCAATGATTGTAAGTTCACATAAACATACACGACTATATTTTGCTGCAAATAAGCTTTTTAAAAGCGATGACAGGGGAAATTCGTGGACAGTAATTAGCCCAGATTTAACACGTATGTTAGATAGAAATAAATTAAAAGTAATGGGCATAATTCAATCGCCAGAGGCTGTTGCAAAAAACTCATCAACCTCATTATTTGGTAATATTGTTTCTTTTGCTGAATCAGCAATTAATGAAAATTTACTTTATGTTGGAACCGATGATGGACTTATTCAAATAACCGAAAATGGTGGTGAAAAATGGAGGAAAGAAAGTTCGTTTACTGGAGTTCCTGACATGACTTATGTTAGCTGTATTGTTGCGTCGCAATTTAACGAAAATGTGGTGTTTGCTTCATTTGATTCTCGAAAAAACAACGATTTAAAACCATACATATTTATTTCAAAAGACAAAGGAAAATCATGGAAATCAATAAGTTCAAATTTACCACAAAATGGTAGTGTTCATACTATTGCACAAGATTCAAAAAATAAAAATTTATTATTTGTAGGAACAGAATTTGGATTATTTTTCAGTATTGATGAAGGCAAAAATTGGATTCAATTAAAAAATGGATTGCCAACAACTGCCGTTCGAGATATTAAACTTCAAAAAGACCAAGACGACATTGTTATAGCTACCTTTGGTAGAGGATTTTATATTATGGATGACTACTCAATTTTAAGAACTATAAATAATTCAACTTTTGATAATAATGAACTATTATTTCCTGTAAAAGATGCTTTATTATATATGCAAAAAGGTCATAAATACGGGCAAGGTGTTACTTATTATGCAGGTAAAAATCCTGAGTATGGTGCAGTTTTTACATATTATTTAAAAGAAAAAATAAAAACAAAAAAAGATATTAGAAAAGAAGCAGAAAAAAAGGCAATTGAAGATAAAAAAGACATAAATTATCCTGATTTTAATCAATTACGAGCCGAAGACGATGAAATTTCGCCATATATTATTTTAACTGTTATAAATATGGATGGCGATATTATTAGGAGAATAAAAGCACCTGCTTCCGCAGGAATACACAAAGTTAATTGGGGTTTACGAAATTTTAATTTATACCCTGTTTTAAGCAAAAAGTCCAAGACTCACGAAAAGCAAAACAATGGGATGCCTGTAATGCCTGGCAAATACTCTGTTTTTATGTCGAAAGTAGTAAATGGTGTTGAAACAAAAATTGGCGAACTACAAAAGTTTAATTTGCTACCAATAAACAATGCAACTTTTACTGCCAGCGACAGAAAAGCATTGGCCAATTTTCAAGTTAAAACAGCCGAAATATATGGTGCAAACGAAGGTTTAAATAAATATTTAAGTAGTTTAGAGAAAAGAATTTCGACATTAAAAACATCAATGTTTAACTCTTCAACAATAATAGCTGCTAATGTCGATAGTTTAAATCAATATTTTGCAGAGCTTAAAACAATAAAAAGAGCTTTAAATGGCGACGAAACTATAAGAAAACGTAATGGTAGCCAGCCACCTTCAATCAGAAATAGAATTTCAAATATTGTATATGGCATTTGGAATGTAACTTGCGAGCCAACCCAAACTATGATAACTAATTTAGAAATTG
>JAOZLS010000032.1 GCA_029934705.1 Bacteroidales bacterium
TTTAAATAAATTAAGTTTCAAATATGGTATATTTTTTTTTATTAGTGAATTAAAGAATGTTAATTTTGAATAAGAAAGTTAAATATGATTAAATTTGGTCTTCTGTTTTCCCAAAACGTCTGTTTCTTTTGTTAAATTCATATATGGCCTCATAAAAATTTTCTTTTCGGAAGTCTGGCCAAAGCGTATCTGTAAAATACATTTCGGTATATGCAATTTGCCAAAGTAAGAAGTTACTTAATCTATACTCTCCACTTGTTCTAATTAGAAGGTCGGGGTCTGGAAATTCAGCTGTTGCTAGGTTTCTTGAAATTGTTTCATCTGTAATATCGTTTACATCAATGTTATTATTTTTTACTTGTTTCGATATTTTTTTTATGGCATCTGTAATTTCCCATTTTGAGCTATAACTAATTGCAAGTATAAGTGTTAGTCCAGTATTACTAGATGTTTTATTAATTAATTCGTTTAATTTTTGAGCTACTTTTTTAGGTAACGAGTTAATGTTGCCAATATGTTTAACTCTTACATTGTTTTTCATTAAAGAGTCAACCTCATTTTTTATTGCATTAACGAGTAAAGTCATTAGTGCATCAACTTCAGTTTTTGGTCTTGTCCAATTTTCGGTAGAAAATGCGTATAGTGTAAGGTATTGTACTCCAATTTCTCCAGCAGCTTCAACAGTATCTTTTACTGCTTGAACTCCATTTTTATGTCCAAAAATCCTTTTATTCCCTTTCTTTTTAGCCCACCTACCATTTCCATCCATAATAATGGCAATGTGCTTGGGTATGCTTTTGTTTATTATTTTTTCTTTGAAACTCATCTTTTTTTTATTGTTCAAACTTATTTTTTCATATATGCAGGACACCACTTTTTAGAACTTCTAAAATTATAGGTTATAAAAATTGCTCCAATTGCATACCAATCTTTATTATTATCGCTTGTAATTTGTTTTATTTCGGTAAAATTATTTGTTGGCGAATAGTTATTGTCTGGTATCATATCAAGTTTATCGGTAAAAGTTTTTCGATATACCCACTCGGCACCAATAGTTAGCCTTTTGCCTGTAGAGTATTTTATACCAAGTCCTGCAGGAATTGACATATTAAAAAACGATGCTGCTTCAGGATCTAAAAACAATGCTACTCCACCTGTAATAAATGTTGTAAAACTTTCTCTTCTACCTGTAGGAAACTCTAGGAAATTAAATTCTGTTTTAAGAGCAAATTCATATATTTTATTATTAAAAGATAATGCCCTTGTTTGTTGATATCCATTAGTAAAATCGAGGTCGCTACCTGAAAGTGATACTTGCAAAACATCAAATCTTAACCCGTAATGTTTATTAATATCATGTTTAAATATAAAGCCAAAAGTTGGTTTTGGAGAATAAAATAGTTTAGAGTGATTTATTTCACCCATATAATACGAAACTCCTCCTAAAATGCCTGGTTGCACATTAAATTTTTGAGCTTTTGCTGTAACTACACTTAAAATTATTATAAGAATAATTAATTTATTCCTCATGTTTAGTTGTTTAGATTAAAAAAACCGTTAAAATAGTTAGTTTGTTTTATTTATACTATGTAAACGATGACAATAGTAAAAAATTACAAATTAAGTAAATTTTAACGGTTTTTAGTATTTTATTTTTTCATATTAAAACTTAGGCATACTCTTTATTGTATTTTTAAGTTTGTAATATCCTTTTATAAAAGTAAAAATATATGCGTCTTTGTAATTTGGGTCTCCTCTATATTTATTTCCTGTAGGGAAGTTTGACGTTGGTTCATATACAACAGTTCCAACACCTTGGTCGTCAAAGGCAATTGCATAATGTCTGTCAGCTAGAGCAGCAGCAATGGGATCTGAGTGATTATTATAATATCTGTCATGTGCATCGTCAAGATAGTCTGTAGTAGTAAATCGGTTAGACATTTCTAGACCTATACCCCATCTTCTGTTAATAGCATATTTAACACCAACACCTACGCTTAAATATCCAGCAATCATAGAATATGGTTCATCTGGAGTAATTGTTTCACCTTCGTATTCATAAGATTCCATACCTTGACCTTCTGTGTGTAAGTCTCTAAGCACATAAGTTTCACCATCAAGTTCTGTTTTGGGATTGTAATATAAAGCTCCACCACCTAAAAGAGCATAAGCACTAAGTTTTTTAGCTGCTCTTAAGCTTGAAAAAGTATATCTAGCAAGTTCTTTCTCTGGAATAAATGAATATTCAAACTGTACACCAAGTTCCCAAATATTGGTATGAAAGCTTAAATTTCTACTTAAACGACCAACACTTCCCGATGAAGCATCACTTGCTTTAAGGTAAGCATAAGAAAATGTAGGTGCTACGGCTAAATCTTTTATAATACGATACCTTATGCCTGCTTGCATTGTAGGTCTTGTATTTTCAAAATCCATATCTCTTATTCCTAAGAAATGGGCAGCATCTTGTGAGCCTCCTCCAAGGTCTCCCATAAATTGGTTAGTTCCTGAGCCGAATAATACAGATATTCTTTCACTCTTCCATCTTTGGGCTTGTGAGGTTGAAAATAATAAAAGTATAAAAAACAGTGTATAAATTTTGTTCATAATAACAAGTCTTAAAATTATTACATATATAATGTACAAAGAAATAATAATAATTGCGAAAAAGCAAAAAAAAATCATTCTCAAATTAATAATTAAACGTTTAATGTGAAAAATCTATTGTTTAGTACTGATAATTATTAATTTCTTTTGTCAAAACCCCACATTAATTTGTTTCTGAGAGTAGAAAAAAAAGTTTTATTCTCTAATTTTAGTGTTTTAATTTTAAAATCAGCTGATTTTATTTTTAATTCTACCGATTTTTCAATTATTTCGGATTTGTAATCGAGTGTTGCCATATAATTTTTGCTTCGGCTTTCTATTTTGAGTGTTAATTCGTTAGTGTCTGGTACAACAATTGGTCTTACTGTTAGATTATGCGGTGCTATTGGTGTAATTATAAAGTTTTTAGAACCTGGCACTACAATTGGACCTCCAACGCTTAATGAATACGCTGTTGAACCTGTTGGTGTTGAAATAATTAGCCCATCTGCCCAGTATGTATTAAGAAAATTATTATTAATAAAAACATGAATTGTTATCATTGAGCCTGTATCACGTTTTTGAATTGTTATTTCGTTTAGGGCATAGTTATGATTTTGAAAAACCTGAGGATCAGATGTTACTTTTAGCATCGTTCTCTCCTCAATAATGTAGTTTTTTTTATGAATTGCTGAAAGTGCTGCAGGAATTTCTTCTTTTGAAATATCGGCCAAAAAGCCTAATCTTCCACTATTAATTCCAACTATAGGTATTTCGCATTTTTTCACAAGTGCAGCACATTCTAAAAATGTACCATCCCCTCCAATACTAAAAATGAGATCAAATTTGCCTTGTTCGCAATCAACCTCATTAAATAAGTTAACATTATCTGGTGTGAATTCTGTTTTTTCTGTAATAAAATTATAAAATGTTTCAAATACATAAACATCGTATTCCAGCTGATTTAACGATTTAAAAAAGTAAATTATTGAATCATTAAATGTGGATTTATATTGTTTTCCGAAAACTGCTACTTTCATTTATTTATATTTTTTTAAAGCTTATACCGATACGTTTTATTTTTCAGTATAATTCAAGGATGTAAATCTACATAAAAATATAAAATTCTTTATTTTTTTATTTTAAATTCTACTCTTCTATTTATTGCTCGTCCTTTTTCTGTATTATTTGTAGCGATGGGTTTTGTTTGTCCAAGACCTATTGAAATTAGGCTTTTTTCGCGACACCCTTTGCTTATAAGATACTTTTTTACCTCATTTGCTCTGCTATTTGATAGTTCTAAATTATAATTTGCAGAACCTTTATTATCGGTATGTCCAGATATTTCAAATGTTGCATTGGGATTTTTATTAATAAAATCAGCTAATCTGTTTAATTCAGGGTAGGATTCTTTTTTTATTGTAAACTTATTAAAATTAAAAAATAAATTTTGAAGAGGTATTGAAACATTATCATTTAAAATTTGATTAATTGTATATAAAGTAATATTTTTAGAAACCTTGCTATTTTCTTGTTTCTCAAATAAATTTATATTTCCTGAGGAAGGATAGTATTTTATTTTTTCTACAAAATATCCGTAATTTTTACCATTAGGAAGAATAATAATAAACGTTCCATCGTCAGGATTGCTCTTCAGAAAACCAACGACCTCGCCTGTTTCAAGATTTTCCCATTTTATAGTGGCATGTATAGGATTTCCTTCTTTATCTATTATTTTGCCAGAAACAATAGTTACTGATTCAGGACGCATTTTTTGTGGGAGTGAGACATAAAAAATATCAAAATTATTGTTTTGGTAACCTGCAAAGTATGCTCTTGCACCGTTTGTTGATATTTTATAACCAAATTCGTCATCGTTTGTATTTATTTCTTTACCTAAATTTATAGGTTCAGACCACTGTGTCCACGATGTGTCGCAAAGCCTTTTTGACATGTAAACATCAAATTCGCCTAATCCGCCTTGCCCGTCGGAACTAAAATATAGTGTTTTCATATCTGAATGCAGAAATGGACTTCTTTCAGCAAAAGGAGTATTTATTATTTCGCCCATATTGAAAGGTTTTCCCCATATTCCATCTTTTTTAACAGCTATGTAAATATCGGTATTTCCTGTGCTACGCCCATGAAATTTTTTACCAAAAGGATGATGAGTTCCTATGTTTCCATCTCTGTCAGAAATAAACATAACGGCTTTTCCATCGGCAGTAATCATTGCATCTGCCTCCCATGAGTGTGCCGTATTTATTGATGGAAATATTTTTTTTGCTCCCCAGCCACCTTTTATCCGATCGGAAAAATATATGTCGGAGTTTGAATATAGTAGAAGTGTATTCCCATCGGTTGTAACAGAAAGTGGGGCTTCGTGCCCATAAACTGTGTTTATATCTTTGAGTAATGTAGGCTTTGTCCATTTATTATTAACTTTTACAGATACAAAAATGTCTTCATTCTCCTTAGCCAAATTGTCGGGTCTGTTTCTTCCACAAAAATAAATTTTATTGCCATCGGCACTTTCTGCTACTGAATATTCCCAAGCTTTTGTATTAATAATAGGACTTATACTTTGTGATTTTATTCCTGTTTCGGGCTCTTCTAAAATTATTATTAAATCTTTTAGCCTTTTATCGTCGCCCCCAAAATATATTATGTTTGAATTTAGGATTGAAATTGCTTTGTCGTATTCTTTTTTAGCTAAATATGGTTGAATAATTCGCATAAGTGCTAGATAAGCTGTTTCCCTAGGGGCTGCATCTTTTATGTATTGTAAATATAAACTTTCGTTCTCGGGTTTGTAAGTTTTATATAGAAATAATGCTTCTGATTTTTTAGCTAAGGTTTTATTTATTTCCGAAACATTATTGTAGAAAGGATAGCCTGGGTATTCCAGTTCAAATTCATTAAGAATTTTTAATTCGCCATAACTTGCGTATTCATTATAAATTTCTCGCCAGAGTTTTTCAAAATTTTCGTTTGCAAGTTTTGCATATTTAGATTTAGGGTGTGCTATTACAAATTTTTGAAATTCTCTAAAATCATTAGACTTTATTGCGTTAAAATATTCAATACTATCTCTTTTATCAATAATTTTATCTGTAAAATTTGACTTGCTATAAATTGATATGTAATTATTAAGACTTGTTATTGAATTTTTGTCTTTTATCTTATTAAATGCTTCTTCGCAAATATTATTTCTTAAATTTGTAATGCTTTTATAGTCTATTTGGTATTTTTTTAATAGAAGTTCTTTTTTTTGTTCTTTTTTTAAATACCTGTGTGCAGAATTAATATATTTATATGCTTTTAAAAAGCTATATTTTTTAAATAATGTGTCGGAATATAGAATTGCTAATCCGTATTTTGCAGCGAGTTTATCTTTATTCTTACTAACAGCTTCTTTAAAAATTGTATTAGCCTTAACGTACTCTTTTTTAGCAAGAAGCTCATAAGCTTTTGATACATTTTGGGCTTTTCCATTTATAAATATAGCAAAATATAGTAGTATGGTTAGAAAATGCTTCATAATATTTTTTTAGGTTATTGTTAGGTTTATTTCGTTTGGTCAATAGAAATAATATTATTTAAAATTGCATATACTGTAAGTCCTGAAACAGTTTTTATACCCAATTTTTTTGTTATGTTTTTTCGGTGAGTTATTACTGTATGAATACTTATAAATAAAAATTCGGCAATTTCTTTATTTATTTTTCCTAAAGTAACTTCTCTTAATACTTCTTTTTCTCTTAAAGAAAGCTCATTGCTATTTTGCTCTGTTTTAAGACTTTGGTTTGTTATTTTAGATAATGTTTTAGCAATTACATCTAATGAATCGTTAATGTTTATAATGTTTTTAAATTGTTTTTTTGTTTTTTTATCTACGTCATTATTAAAAATAATAAGATATTGAAGATTGTTTTTATTGTTAAAATTATGTTTGAATTCTTCAATTGAATTATTAAAAAAACTTGAGTTTATAAAAACATAGTCTGAATTACAATTTGCGATTTCTGCTGAATAGTTTTTCTTGTTTACTATTTCTTTTACAATGCAAATATTGTTATAGCCAGAAAGTATTCGTTTAATACCTTCGCGAATAATATAAGATTCTTCTGCTATTATTATTTTAACCTCGCCCACTTAATTTATATTATTTTGGTTTAATATATTTTGTTCCATTTCTTTAATAATGGGAACCAAAATTGTATCTTCAATTTTAGTGTGGTCATCCATGTCTTTTTCTAGTTTAAATATTTCTTCAACAATTTGTTCCGCTGTTTGGTTGTTTATTGCTGGTGGTAAGTATTTTATAATAATATTTTTTAAGTCTAATAATGCCGAATTTAGCGATTCGTGTTTGTCGGCATAATTAGTAATTGACTGCGATTTAATCTTATTAATTAAGTTTAAATTCTCGTTATTACTTTTGTATTGTGCATGTATTTCAATAATGTATGGATAAATATTTTCTTCTTCGTTTGCTGTATGCTCAATTACTTCTTTTTTATATTCGTTAAAAAACTTTTTTAAAATATTTCGGTTTACATTATTTTTTGTTTCGATCCAAAATAAGCTAGTAATAAGTTGCTCAATCAATGGGATTTTAATTTCGTTATAATATTTATGCGATTTTAATAGGTAATCAATTGTTTCAGGAATAAATGTTTTCATTACAGATTTGTTGGGCATGTAATGTTCTTTATAAAACATTTTTATTATTTCAAGAAAAAAAAATGGATTAATATTATTTTCATCACAAATTTGAGCAATAGTTTTATCGCCAAAGCCAAAATTTATTCCAAAACGAGAAATAATAGGTATTAGTCTGTAATTATTATGTATTAATGTTGAAATTTTTTGTTCTTTATCAAAATTCATAAGATGTTATTTTTTTATACACGAAGTTAAAGCTTTTTTTTAAATTTATAAATCGTATTTAACAATTTTGTATAAAAATTTTATATTAATTAGTTGCATTGCAAATGCGAGAACTACAGCCGAAAGCATTACTGAAGAAAAACCGAGTATTCTGTGTTCTATATATTTATCGGCTAAAAATGCTGTGATTGTAACAAGTACTACAAATAAAAATAATTTTATTAATATTTGGGGTTTTATTGTAAAGTTGAATTTTTTTCGTGCTATAAATACCTGTGCAACAGCCATAAACAAGAGTGTTGCTAAACTTGCAGTTGCAGCACCCAATGCTTTATATTCTGGAATTAATATTAAATTTAATGTAATATTTAGTGCAAGACTTATAACTGCTAAAATATTTAATTCTTTTAAACTTCCATTTGCAGTTAGCAGTGTACCAAATATATACGACGAGGAAATAGGTATAAACCCTAAAATTAAAATTGAAAATACCTGTGCCGATATTTCTATATGATTTTTATATAAAACAAAAATAATATCTTGGCTATAAAAAAAAGAGCTTACCGATAATGCAAAGGCAGGAATTATGAGTAATAATAACGATAGCTTAACTAATTTTGATACATTTTCGTTGTTTTTCAGCATTTTAGCAAAAATAGGTAATAATAAAGCTGCAAAAAGATAAGCATATTGGGAGGCTGCATCCAAAATCCTATATCCGTGTGCATAAATTCCTACTTGGGTATTACCGTCGGGCAACATCCGTTCTAGCATTACCGAGTCAATTCTGGTATAAGATGTCATTAATAAAACTAGTAAAGCATAAGGGTAGCTTTTTTTAAGAATGATAATAAAAAATTTAAAATCAAATTTAAAAGTAAGTTTTTTCGACTTTGAAAGTATCACAAAAAAAGCAAAAAGTGCTGTTAAAATATAAGCTACACTTTGCGACATAACAAGCCACTCTATTTGAAATATTCCAAAATTAAAGACATCAAGTAGTAATATACCACAAATAATAATTAAGATTGTACGATCTAGCACCGAAATTATACTGTCAATTTTAAACATGTGTAATGCCGAAATGTTTGACCGCATATACAATATCAACGAAATAAGAAATTGATTAAATGTTAATAAAAGTAAGAAATATATCTGTTTCTGACTATAATCGATAATAAGTGCCGATATTAAAATAAAAACAAGATAAACAATTCCCAACATAAATTTAAGTCCAATTATATTAGAAAAATACTTGTCTAACAATTGGTTGTGTCTTGAAATATTACGGTTATTGTAATTTGTAATACCTAAATCTAGAACAATATTTAGAAGTAACGAAAAATTAAATAAAGAGAAATAAAAACCATATTCATTAGTCCCTACAGTGTTTTGTATAACCCTATCAATACCGAAAATCCAGAAAGGTTTAATCAGTAGATTTAAAAATAGAATGAAGGCAAGGTTGGTTATAAATTTCTTTCTCAAAATATTATTTTTTCTTCAACTTTATTGGGTATTAAATAACTTTAATTAATTTTATTGAAAAATAATATGACAAATGTAGTAATATTTATTTGGCTGTTTATATTTTTGAGAAATTATTTAGAATAAAGATAAATGCAGCATCCATGAAAAATAAATTTTAAACAGATGAAAATTGTAGTAAATACGAGGCTTCTTATTGAAAATAAATTAGAGGGTATAGGATGGTTTACCTTTGAAACTTTAAAAATAATTTGCCAAAATAATCCCGAGCATCAATTTGTATTTTTGTTTGATAGAAAATATTCCGAAGAATTTATTTTTTCAGATAATATAAGACCAATAGTTATTGGTCCGCCAGCCAGGCATCCAGTGTTGTGGTATATTTGGTATGAATTTTCGGTAAGGCGAATTTTAAAACAAGAAAAACCTGATGTATTTCTGTCTCCCGATGGTTTCCTGTCTCTATTCTCGAAAGTAAAATCTATTCCGGTAATTCACGATATTAACTTTTTTCACCGTCCGCAAGACTTGCCATTTACATCACGTTTTTTTTACAATAAATTTTTCCCAAAGTATGCCCGAAAGGCAATACAAATAGTTACAGTTTCAGAATATTCAAAACAAGATATTGTTAAAGCTTACGGTATTAATCCTGACAAAATTTCGGTTGTTTATAATGGATGTAATACTTTATACACACCAATTAAGGAAGAAGAAAAGAATAAGATTAGACTTGAATACACAGATGGCGAAGAATATTTTATTTATATAGGCTCAATGCATCCTCGAAAAAATCTGCCTAGGCTTTTCAAGGCTTTTGAGGAGTTTAAGAAGAAAACTAAAAGTAAATTGAAGTTGCTTTTGGTGGGCGAAAAAATGTTTATGACAAAAGATGTTGAATTGGAACTCTTAAACATGCAATATGAAAATGATGTTGTTTTTACAGGACGATTAATTCCTGAAAAGCTTAAAAATGTACTTTCATCAGCTTTTGCTATGGCTTTTGTACCTTTATACGAAGGCTTTGGCATTCCTGCACTGGAGGCAATGTATAGCGATGTTCCTGTAATAACATCTAATGTTTCATCGTTGCCTGAAGTTACTGGTGATGCAGCTGTTTATGCCGACCCATTTTCGGTAGAATCAATTTGCAATGCTATGGTAAAGGTATATGAAGATATTGATTTAAGACAAAATCTTATTGAGAAGGGGCGAATTCAGAGGAATAAATTTTCGTGGGCTAAAACAGCAGATAAATTATGGGATGTTATACTAAAATCGGTAAAGAATGCTTAAAAAATATTATAAAAAAGGAGTGATAGAAGCTGGTTGCGACGAAGCTGGTAGAGGATGCCTTGCTGGTCCTGTTTTTGCGGCTGCGGTTATTTTACCATCTAATTTTAAAAATACATTATTAAATGACTCGAAAAAAATAAATGAGAAAAACCGATACTTATTAAGAGAAATTATTTTAGAAAAAGCGGTCTCTTGGGCAATTGGAATTGTTGATAATGAAGAAATTGACAAAATAAATATTTTAAATGCCTCAATAAAAGCAATGCACCTTGCACTTGACAAACTAACGGTTGAACCTAAACATATTATTATTGATGGGAACAGGTTTAAAAAGTATAAAGAAATTGAGCATACATGCGTAATTAAAGGCGACTCAAAATATATGTCTATTGCTGCAGCATCAATATTAGCTAAAACTTTTAGAGATGATTATATGTTGAAAATAAATGAAGAATTTCCAGTATATTCATGGCATAAAAATAAAGCTTACCCCACAAAACAGCATCGTGAGGCAATAAAAGAACACGGAATATGTAAGTATCATCGTAGAACTTTCAGACTTTTACCCAATCAACTAAAGTTTGATTTGTAGAGCTTATTAAGTTGAAAATAATACTTGTTAGGGGTATTAGCTTCTAAGGTGCTTTTTTAGGACGATGCTGTGGTTAATAATCAGCATTTATCCATTCTATACCATCCTTCCATGTGTCATCTCCTTTAAAATATTTTTTAAACATTATTATTGCGTTTTCTTTTGACATATATTCTTTGGCTTCAAACTGTTTCCCATTTTCTTTGTATTGAACTGTTAGTCCTTTTTCCGAATAGGCAGACTGCATAAAACCCTCATCTCTGTTCAAAATTAGAAAGAAATTATCGTCATCTAGTTTATTAATATTGTCTTCAATTTGTTTTTCTGTAATTGTTTTTGAAATGGTTCCGTCAGCCATTTCTGTTGAAAATTTATATTCTTTCTTTTTTTCTTCTGAAACAGTAACTTTTACACCGTTATTTGATAAATATTTGTCCATTTTATTAAATTCTTCTTTGGTTTCGGAGCCAATTCCAATACCAAACATTACCCATGTTTTTTTATCTACACTAGACAGAAATACAGTGTAAATTTCGTCATCGTTTTCAGGAATTTCACTAAACCAGATAGAAGCAATATATACTTTTTTATTAAACATATCGCCTGTTCTGTAACGAATCTCTCTGATTTTACCATCCCAATTTTCGGCAGACTTAATCTCCTCTTGTATATCTTTATCTTTAAAATAACTGTCAGAAATTGCGTACTTCATTACGCCAGAAGCATTCTTTTTCAATAATTCTACATTTTTTTCTTTGTAGGCTTTTAATACTTCTTTTGCAACATTTTCGACTTGTGCAAATAGTGTTGTTGAAAGAATAATAATAATTCCTGCTAAAATATACTTTATTTTTTTCATAATGGTTTATTTTTTAATTGGATATAAATTTACGATAAAGAAAATAGTTTTTCGAAAATAAGATACTGTTATAGAGCATTAATAAAAGATTTTGTTGGTTGGATATAGAAAAATTATAATACTTGATAATAACTAACTAAAGTATCAATTAAAGTAATACCATTTTTAATTGCACCTGTTATGTATAAACCTGCAGGAGTCTTGCTTGCTTCATCACCTTCTCTTAAAAATATAACACTGTTTTTATGTAACCAAACAGGTTTAAATTCAGACGAAATACCATCGGAGTTCAGCTGGATTTGTTCAGTGCCATCGATGTTTACAATAAATATAGGACCGTGTGCCAAATCGCCCATTCCTGTAACTAGTGAATAATATAATTTTGAAGAATCGGGTGAAATGCTGAACCTGAATGATTTAGTATATGCATTCATTGTTGGGTTTTCTTCATCACTATCTGCAAGTATTTCCTTATCAAAATCTTTGGTGTACGATATTTGTACCGAATCGTTATTTCTTTTAAAGAAAAGTTCATAAGTATCACCTATTTTTCTTGAATTTATATTTGAAGGGGCAAACTCTGACGGATTTCCTTTCGCAGTATTTATTCTAGTTTTTAAATTGTATATAAAATTTTCGGGTGTAGTTAATTTGTTCTTTTTTATATCATAAACACACATTTTATAAAAGCCCTCCATCCATGCGTATTCACATTCAAGAAATAAACTATCGTTATAAAATATGAACTTCCCTTTTTCATTATAAGTTTCTGTCTTGAATTTATTAGGAGGTCTGTTTAAATTTATTAACCAATTTGTTTCATTTTTTAAGTCAGATAAAAAAGTTTTTTTTAACCATAAATTACCATCTTTTAGGGCAGTATAGTATAATACTTCTTTGTTGGTTGATATAACTGCATGTTCTATTTGCGAACTGTCAGGAAATTGACTTGAAACACCGTCTTTAGAACTGTAAAAATATAAGCCACCATCTTTTACATAGCAAACATCGTAATTAAACTCATTGAAATTAAAAACTTTTTTTTCATTAGACTTTATTATAGAAGAAGTATCTACATTAACTATTACTCTTTCTGTTTCAACTATTGTGTCATTTTTTTCTTCTTCTTTATCTACATTATTGCAACCAAAAATAAATAGTGAAATAATAAGGCTAAACATTACAATTTTTTTCATACTATAAGTTTTATACTAATTTATACTTTATAAAAGTACAAAAAAAAAGTTATATAGTGAATTTAGGTCATATTATTGAAAAATTACAAGCCCCCTAAAATCTTTTTAAATCGCTCCAATTAAAAGTCCACTCGGGAGTATAAACTTGGGCTGTGCTATTAATTTTATACCAAGGCGAAATGTTTTTGTTTGAAGGATTATTTAAAATATGAATATCTTGAGCTGGCATATAGCTTTGGGATAGCATAAATATTTTCTCGCCTTTTTCGTTTATAGCCATATCCATTACAGTAATTGCATGCCCGTAAGGTCTTCCTTTTTGAATAAATACATCGCCAATTTGCATGTTGTTTATATTGCTAACTTGTTTTAATTCGTTTTTAAGAGAACCAGTATTAGCATACGAAAAAATGTAATTCATATATTTTCGATATTTGGCATAAGACCTATCGCCTTTTGAGTATTCGGTGTAATATCTAGGTTTTCCGTCGGATAAAAAATTAAAATGTATATCTGAATATTTTTTATTTTCATATAGATATTCGGCTCGAAGTCTCATAACAGCATCGGCACATTGCTGTAAATCTCTTTTCCCCCTATCAATTGTTAATACAGCAAATTGGGCTGTTTGATTATATTTTTTTTCTCCATTATAAAGTAAAACATCATTATTTTCTGTTTTTAAAGGTAAATTCCTAAGATATTCAGCATAAGAGGACTCTTTAACTTCAATTCTTTTAAAACCAGAAGGAGTTGGAATTGCCTTAATGTTTTTGTATTTTGCAACCGATTGAGGAATAATTTCTACAACACTTTCGATAGTAACAATGTTTTGTGAACTGTCGTTGCTATTAATCGTTTGATTTGTGTTTTGAGAGTTACAACCAATTGTGTATAATATAATAATAAAGCTGATAATAGTTTTCATTGTATAAATTTTAGTTATTAAATATAAACGCAACTATTTTAATATAATTATTGTCGTAATTAATGAACTTGTAATTTCAGCTTAAATTTATTAATTTTTGATAAAAAAAACAAAAAATAATGTCCGAAAAACCAATATATTCATTTGTAGTACCAGCGTATAACGAGGAAAAAAATATTCCGAACTTATATAAGCGAATTAAAAGCTTAGCTACAAAATTAAATAAGAATTGGGAGCTAATTTTTATAAATGATGGAAGTACAGATTCTACCTTTTTTGTTTTAAACGATTTATGCAAGAAAGATAAAAATGTTAAGTTCATTAATTTGAGTCGAAATTTTGGGCATCAAGCAGCACTTTCGGCAGGATTAAAATATGCCAGTGGCGATGCAATAATCTCAATGGATTGCGACCTACAAGACCCGCCCGAAGTTATTGAAGAAATGATAAATAAATGGCACGAGAATTTTCACATTGTTTATGCTCGCCGTACAAATTTTAGAAAAGATAACCTAATAAAGAAGCTAGGCTCAAAATTTTATTATAGATTTTTAGGGAAATTTACAAAAATTGATATTCCAAGAAATGTTGGCGATTTTAGACTTGTTGATAAAGAAGTTTTAGCACAAATAAATAGCATGCCAGAACACTCACGATACATACGAGGAATGGTTGCGTGGACAGGCTTTTCGCATGCTTTTGTTGATTATAAAAGACCCGACAGAACACAAGGAAAATCTGCCTATACTTTTGGAAAACTTGCAGCATTAGGAATGGACGGAATGTTTAATTTTTCGGTAATTCCGCTTCGGCTTGGTTTTTTAATGGGAGTAATAAGTATTATTTCAGGATTTTTACTTTTATTGTACCAAATTAGTGATGTTATTTTAACAGGAGCATATTATCATTTATATAAGTGGCTAATAGTAATATTATTTATTTTTATGGGTTTTTTGTTTATGCTAATGTGGATAATTGGCGAATATATTGGCAAAATTTACGACGAAGTAAGAGACCGCCCCTTATATATTATTAATGAGAAAAAAAATTTCGATGAAGATATTAATGTTAAATAATGAATTTCCTCCTTTAGGAGGTGGAACAGGAACTGTTAACTTGGAACTATTTAGGATTTTTCAAACAATCCCAAATCTAAAGGTTGATTTAATAAGTTCAGCAGGTGGGCAAAATAAAGAAATTGAGCAATTTTCTGAAAATATAAGAATACTAAAGTATCCTGTAGGAAAAAAAGACATTCACCATGCATCAAATTTTGAATTAATAAGATATGCGATAAAATCTACTTTTGTTGCATTAAAGTTAAACAGAAAAGAAAAATATGACCTTGTTTTTGTTTGGTCAACTGTTCCTGCAGGTTTTCCCTCTATTTTATTAAAATTATTTAAGAAACTTCCTTTTATTTTACGTGTCGGAGGTCCCGATATACCAGGATTTGAGGAACGCTATAATTTTATATATAAAATTATAACACCATTTATTAAGTTTGTTTGGAAAAGAGCAAGCATTATTGTTGCAAAATGCAAAATAGAAAAAGAAATGGTAGAAAATATCAATCCCAATCTAAAAATACAGATAATTAATAACGGAATTGATACAAGCAAATTTTCTTATATTGAAAAAGATATTAATTCAGAATTAAGAATAATATGTTCTGCTAGGCTTATAAAAAGAAAAGGACAATACACCCTTATTGATGCTATGGTTGAATTAAAAAGTAAAGATATAAAAATACATATTGATTTTGTAGGAGAAGGCGATGAAAAACAGGCATACATAAACTACGCAAAAGAAAAAGATGTTTTAGAACAAATAATATTTTCAGGTTATGTTCCAAGAGAAGATATGCCTGAAAAATATCAAAAATCAGATATTTTTGTTTTGCCCTCATTTAATGAAGGGATGAGCAACTCTTTATTAGAGGCTATGGCTTGTGGACTTCCTGTTGTTGTTACAAATGTAGGCGGAACCGAAGAACTCGTTGATGCGAGTAATGGCTATATTTTTAAAGCAGGAGATTCGCAAGCACTAAGCAAAATATTAGAACAACTTTATAAAAGCAAGCAACAAATAAAAATATTAGGGCAAAATTCAAGAAATAAAGCAGAACAGCACAACTGGGAATATATTGCCAATGAGTACCTAAAACTATTTAATAAGATTTCAGTATGAAGATATTAATTACAGGAGTAGCCGGTTTTATCGGATTTCACACAGCAAATAAGTTTATAAATGAAGGCTTTGATGTTGTTGGTCTTGATAGTATCAATAATTATTATGATGTTAAATTGAAGTACTCAAGACTTCAAGAAACAGGTATTAATAAAGATAAAATAACTTATGGTAAACTAACTAAAAGTGATAAGTTTAACAATTATCAATTCATAAAATTACAACTTGAAGATAAAGAGGAAATATTACAACTCTTTAAGGAACAAAAGTTTGATTATGTTTGTCATTTAGCAGCTCAAGCAGGAGTTCGCTATAGTATTGAAAACCCTTATGTATATTTTCACAGCAATATAAATGGTTTTTTAAACATTATTGAAGCAGGAAAGCAAACAAATATTAAGCATTTAGTATATGCAAGTAGCTCAAGCGTTTATGGCTTAAATGAAGAGATGCCTTTCTCAACATCACATAATGTTGATCACCCAATAAGCTTATATGCAGCAACAAAAAAATCTGATGAATTAATTGCACACGCATACAGCCATCTTTTTAAAATTCCAACAACAGGACTTCGCTTTTTTACTGTTTATGGACCTTGGGGACGACCCGATATGGCTCTATTTCTATTTACAAAAGCAATAATTGAAGATAAACCAATAAATATATACAATAATGGCGACATGATGCGAGATTTTACTTATGTTGATGACATTGTTGAAGGTATTTTGAGAGTTACGAGGCATCCAGCCAAAACCGAAACAAAAAAAACAGGAACAGAACTTGACCCAGCTCTTTCAACAGCACCATATAAAATTTATAATATAGGAAACGGTAATCCTGTACAACTTATGGATTATGTAAAAGCTGTGGAAACAGCACTTGGTAAAGACGCAAAAAAGAACTTTATGCCAATGCAGCCAGGCGATGTTCAAAAAACTTATGCCGATGTTGATAGTTTGAAAAAAGACTTTGGATATAAACCAAATACAACAATTAATGTTGGTGTTACAAAATTTATTGATTGGTATAAAATGTATTATAAAAAATGAAAAAAATCTGCTTTGTAATACCCAGAGCTTATTATCTTTTTAATCCAAAAGTTTTAGGAGTAGAAGATAAAGTTGGAGGTACGCAAACTCAAACATATTTATTAAGCAAAAGTTTAGCAGAAGATGAAAAATTTGATGTCCATTTTCTTGTTGCAGACTTTGGGCAAGCTGATTTTGAGCATATAGAAGGAGTTAATATATGGAAATCTTTAAATTTTTCTGATAATATTTTTAAAAGAACAGTTAAACTTCTAAAAACATTAAAAAAAATAAATGCTGATATATATATATATCAATCAGCAGATATTGGTGTCGCTTTTGCTTTGTTTTATGTTAAAAATTTCTTAAAAAAGAAAACGTTGTATATGTTAGCGTCAGATGTTGAAATTTCAAAGAAACTTCAAAAAAAACATTCAGGAATTTCTGAAACAATATCAATGCAATGGGTATATAAAAACGCTAATATTATTACAGTTCAAACTCAACACCAAGCAAATGTTTTTTTTAAAGAAAGAAAGAGAAAGGCAAATGCAATAATTAAAAACATATATTACCCAAAAACAATAAAAAGTCAAATTTTTAAAAAAACTGATATTTTATGGGTTGGAAGGTTAACTAAAATTAAAAATCCAAAACACTTTTTAAACATGGCAAAAGAGTTTCCAAAAGAAAGCTTTGTTATGATTGCTCCTATTGTTATGGATTTTATAAAATATGGTAAGGAAATTCAAGAACTTGCAAAAGAAATACAAAATCTAAAACTCATTAATTATGTTTTACCAAAAGAAATTTATAAGTATTATGAAAAATCTAAAATATATGTAATGTCATCAGATTTAGAAGGCTTTTCTAACACAATGGCAGAGGCAATGATGGCAAGTTGTGCAATTTTGTCTTATAAAGTAAACCCTGATAATATCCTTACAGAACATTACTGTGGACTTTATGCAGATGGAGACCTCAATGTTTTTCAAAATAATTTAAAAACTTTATTAGAAAAACAAGAACTTTGTAAAGAATTAGGAAATAATGGAGCTAAGTATATAAACAGCAACCATCAAGAAAAGGAAATTATTAATAAATTTAAAAGCTTATTAATAGAATTATGAAAAGAGCAAGTACAACACACAAAAAAAACATTAATAAAAAGGTTGTAACAGAAATTAAAGAAAAAAACAACTTTTTTAAACAAAACACAAAATATGTATTTTTAGCATTAATGCTTATTACTATTTTTGCCGATATATATAACTTAATACAGAATACACCACTAAACGAAGAATTATTAATTAGCAAATTATTAAATGTCTTAATTATTCCTACTATATTTTTTGGTATTTTATCATTGTCTTTTGAGAAAGTTAAAATTATAAAACTCACGAATAACATTTTTTCTGAAAAACCAGATTATAAAATATCTTTTTTTCAAAAAATAAAATCTGTATTCTCAAAAAATCATATTGTAAGCTCATTAATTTTTATTTTAATTATAATTATTTCTGTATTTACCTTGTTTTATAAGTTAGATAATTTTGATATTTATTC
Source organism: Bacteroidales bacterium (assembly GCA_029934705.1). GTDB lineage: Bacteria > Bacteroidota > Bacteroidia > Bacteroidales > JAADGE01 > DZBS01. The sequence continues at coordinate 18,623 of JAOZLS010000032.1, forward strand.
AGATGAGGTGCAAGTAACAAAGGCTGCTGCAGGCTACCTCTATACCGGTGAATTTTATCAGTGGGATTTTGTAAAAGAAGAAATTACAAAATCTAAACTAAATAGAGCAAAACCTCATTTGTTTAGTGTGGCAATGGCATATAAAATGTTTGGAGTTAACACTTGGGCTGCAAGATTTCCATCAGCACTATTTAGTATTCTGTTAATTATTATAATGTTTTTTGTTGGAAAATATTTTGTTAAAGATAAGACCTCCGTTTTTTTAGTAATGCTTTCACTTGCCTTATATTTTGATTTTTTGTCACTTGGGCGTTGGTCAAGAATGTATGCAATGGTGTCGCCAATTTTTTTGCTTTCTTTTTATTGGGCACATAAATTGGTTACAGAAAAAAGCCAGGTTTCATTTTTTAATTCTAATACCATATTCCAAAAATTCTTTAATTTTAATTATATATATATTGTACCATTCATAATTTTTGCGTTTTTCAATTTAAATATTCACATTAATTCAACATTAATTTTTGTTATTCTACTGTTTTTTTTAATTATCTCTATTCCTTTTTTTCCAAAAGAAAAAAAATATATGATAGCTTCAACAGTAGGGCTTTTAATGCTGCTGTTTCAAGTTATTACAGAATACAAATTTAACTATAGTTGGTTTACCAATTTTGGTGTTGATAAATCAATAATATATACAAAAATCTTATTTGCATACCCATTCTCCTCAAATACAAATATTATTATTCTTTTAGTAAGTTTTTCAAGCCTCTTTTTTATAAAAAGCACAGCTTATAAAAAAAGTTTTTTACTGCTTTTTTCAACTATAATTGTTACTTTTATTCTTTTTTCATATATTATTGACTACCCTTCTCATTTTAGGTATATTTCATTTATTGCACCAATAAGTATCCTACTTATAATTAGCTCTTTTGTTTATATTTCTAAGTTTTTATATAATAAATACATACAAACATTTATTGTGTTACTTATAATATTATCAATTGCAATTCATTACAAAAACACTTATAACAACCTATATATTACAAATAACACTTCGCCGGCAAAACCATCTGTTGCACACAAAACTGTTGTAGAAAACCATAAA
>JAOZLS010000236.1 GCA_029934705.1 Bacteroidales bacterium
AGGGAATGATTATTGCAATTTTGCAAAAGTAAGTACATAAAAAGACAGCATGCGGGTGTCGCATCTAACCATTTAAATAATTTACAAACAGATGAAAAAAAACATATTTTACATTGCTATTTTATTATTAATTTCTAATTATTCCTTTGCACAAAGAGGAGGTAGTAGTAGTACACCCCCAAGTTTTACTGCTATTGAGCAACAATCTGATTATCTAGATAGTCTTGTAAATAATTGGTATATAAAACGTAGTATAAATAATACAAATTACGACGTTCAGTTGATTCCAGATTTTTTAATGGAAGAAACAACCGATTCTCTTTATATGGCAAGGTTAAAAACCATTGCGTCGCCAATACAACTTTCTTATAACGAGAAAGTTAGGTCTTGGATAAATCTGTATTTGAAAAAAAATAGACGAACACCTTATTTATTAGGCTTGTCGGATTATTATTTTCCAATTTTTGAAGAAATTTTGGATTATCATCAAATACCATTAGAGTTTAAATATCTACCAATTATTGAATCGGCATTAAATCCAAGAGCCCGCTCACGTGCTGGTGCCGTTGGTCTATGGCAGTTTATGTATTCAACAGGAAAAATGTATGGTTTAGAAGTTAACTCTTATGTAGATGAAAGAAGTGATCCTCTGAAAGCATCGCATGCAGCAGCTCGCTTTTTAAAAGATATGTATAAAATTTATGGTGATTGGACATTGGTTTTAGCTGCTTATAACTGTGGAGCAGGAAATGTAAATAAAGCGATAAGACGCTCGGGTGGAAGTAGGGATTATTGGGAGATTTACCCATATTTACCAAAAGAAACTAGAGGTTATGTACCAGCATTTATGGGAGCATTATATGTTGTGAATTTTTACGAAGAACATAATATTGTACCGCAAAGAGTTGATATGAATGTTTTTACAGATACTGTTATGATTACAGAAAAACTTCATTTAAAACAAGTTTCAGAAAAATTAAATATTCCTTATGAGCAACTTATTGAACTAAACCCACAATATAAAAAGTTTATTATACCTGGTAATTATAAGCCTTATCCGTTAAGATTACCTGTAAAAGAAATAGGGAATTTTATTGCATCGGCAAGTGAAATCTACACTTATAAAGATTCTTTATATTTAAGTAGTAATGATTTATATATAAAACCTCCAGTTTACAACAAGTCAAGTTATAAGTCTTATTCTCATTCATCATCTTCTTCAAATTATGCACCTCCTACAACAGCAGGAAAAGTAAAACTAGTATATTCTGTTAAGCAAGGCGATACTTATGGCTTTATATCGAGTTGGTATAATGTAAGAATTTCGGATATTAAGTATTGGAATAACACATATAGTAATAGGTTGAGTATTAGTCAGAAACTAAATGTATGGGTTCCTAAAAGTAAAGTAAATTACTATAAAAGAATAAATGCAATGTCGTTTGCGTCAAAACAAGCTTTAAAAGGAAAAGTTACATCATCGTCTTCGTCATCAAATGTTGCTTCAACTACCAAACCAAACGATAAAAAGTTTATTTGGTATAAAGTTAGAAAAGGAGACAGCCTTTGGACTATTGCTCAAAAATATAATGGTATTAGTGATGGTGATATTAAAAAGATAAATAATTTTACATCAAGAGATATACAACGGCTACGTGCTGGGCAGTATATTAAAATTAAACGAAAAGGTTAGTTTTTTAAATATGATGTCTCCTAAAAAAATATTGATTTTTCTTTTTGCTTCATTTGCAACTTTAGCATTATTATCTATTGTATTTCCCGAAAATGGAATTAAAATAGCTAATGGAATAACTATTAATTTTATTTCTTTCGACGATTTTATGTCGGCAGATAGTAGCAGTGCATCAAAAGATATTTCAAGCATTATAGATAATACCGATATTGAAGAAGACACAACAGAAGTTGCTTTTGTAGAAGTCCCTCAAAATAATGTTGATTCAGTATTAGTTGATTCACAGTATGTTTATTATGAAGCTAAACAATTAAAAATTGATAGTGTTGTTAGGTTTTTAGAGTTTTCGGGAGGAGATAAAACTATACTTCATGGCTTTTTTGAAGAACTTGCAACATTAAAAGGCAAAAATAAGCTTATTAGAATAATGCATTATGGCGATTCGCAAATAGAAACTGATAGAATGACAAACTATTTGCGATATAAGCTACAATCGCAATTTGGAGGTAGCGGTCCTGGTTTTGTTTCAGCTGTAAATGCTTTTGATTTTCAACTACCTATGACACAGCTTGCTTCTGGGAATTGGAAGCGAAAAACTGCTTTTGGTAGAAGAGATACAACGGTTAAACATAGGCGATACGGCGTATTAGCAAATTTTAGTCGGTTTTCGCCTGTAATTGATACATCGACCCAAGCTTTTACTAATAATGCTATTTTGCCTCAACCTTCAAGCTATAAAGCAGGATTATCTTTTATAAGTTCGCATTTAGCTTATGGTACAGCACGGAGGTATAGTAGATGCAGAATGTTTTACGGTAGAAATACAGACGTTTTAAAAGTAAAAGCCTTTGCCGACGATGTACTAATTTCTGACGAAACATTAAAATCAAATTCTAGTTTAGCAGTTAAAACATGGACTTTTGCTAATTCGCCAAAAGCATTAAGGTTTGAATTTGAAGCAAATGATAGTCCCGAGTTTTATGGCTTTGCTTTTGATGGCTACTCAGGAATTGCAGTCGATAATATTGCAATGCGAGGTGCGTCCGGACTTATGTTTACAAAAATGGATGCAGAATTAATGGCTAGTATTTATGCAAAGCTAAATACAAAATTAGTAATACTTCAGTTTGGAGGAAATTTAACCCCTTATATTAGAGATAACTACGACTTTTATACACGACGATTTTCTTCGCAAATAAAACGACTTAAAAGAGTAATTCCAGGCGTAACTATTATTGTTATTGGACCTGCTGATATGTCTAAAAAAGAAAACGATAAATATATAAGTTACCCAAATATTGGACTTATTAGAGATGCCTTAAAACAAGCCTCCTTTGATAATAAATGTGCTTATTGGGATATGTTTGAAGCAATGGGTGGCGAAAACTCAATGCCAAGCTGGGTTTTTAACGATCCGCCTTTAGGCGAAAAAGATTTTACACATTTTACACCACGAGGTGCAAAATATATTGCAAAAATGTTTTACAATGCTTTTATATACGAATACAATTCATATTTACGAATAAGAAAAAAATAAGTCCCCTTTATAATAATGAAAAATACCCCAAAGTTAATATATATACTACTGCTTTTAATTTCAGTACAAGTTTCGGCACAGGATTATCCTTATTCAAAGTTTTCTTATAAATATATAAGACACGATAAAAATAAAATTGAATTTCCAGGTGATAGTTCCGATTTTCAAAGATTATTTAGTAGGATGGATACCCTTATTCTTGAAGGAAAAGGCAAAATAAATATTATCCATATAGGAGGTTCTCATATTCAAGCAGGAATATATTCTGGCAGAACACGGGAACGATTACAAACTTTTTACCCAGGATTAAATGGCGGTAGAGGTCTTGTTTTCCCTTATAGAATGTCTCGCTCAAATAGCCCAAATAATTATAATATTACATGGAAAGGCAAATGGTTTACATGCCGAAATGTAGAAATAAGAAAGCATTGCCCAATTGGTTTGCTCGGAATTGAAGCAACAACAACAGATTATAATGCGAGCTTTAAAATAGTTTTAGGTAGTAAATACTTGAAATACGATATTAATAGTATTAGAATTCTTACAGATATTGGTAGTAGCTTTTATAAAATAAAGCCTAAAGGTATTGATTCTTCAAAATATACAATTACAAATTTTAAAGATGAAGGCTATATAAAAATTGATTTTAAAGATTATATTGATACAGTAAAATTACAAATTGTAAAAACAGATAGCACACAAACTAAGTTTGTTTTATACGGAGTAAGTTTAGATAATGACGATTCCGGAATTGTGTATCACGATGTAGGAATTAATGGCTCGTCAATTCCATCATTTTTGCGATGTAGTAAATTTGCCGAGCAAATGGCTATTGTAAAACCCGATTTAGTAATTATTTCGTTAGGCACAAATGACACATATACACGTAATTTTGTACCATCATATTATAAAGCAAACTATGTGAAATTACTTAAAGAAATAAAAAAAGCATCGCCAAACACCGCAATTTTAATGACAGTTCCTAACGATAGCTATTATCGAAAGCGTTATCCTAATAAAAACGTTTCCGAAGCTGAAAAAGTAATACTATCTTTGGCAGCAGAAAAAGGAGCAGGAGTTTGGGATTTGTATCAAATAATGGGCGGTTTTAATTCGTCGCAACTATGGTATAAAGATTATTTAATGGCTTACGACCGCATACATTTTACAAATTCAGGCTACTTAATAAAAGGCGATTTATTGTTTTTTGCAATTATGAAAGCCTACGATAATCATATTGAAAAACGAAAAAGATTAGTTTTACCTTGAAATGTTAGATAGTTTAGTAAACATATTCACTTTTAGTAAGGATGCACCATTAATATTTACACGGTTTTATTTTTGGGCATTTTTTGCTGTTGTAATGGCTGGTTATTCTGTTATTTATAAGAAAGAAAAACCACGAAATGCTTATTTATTTCTAGTAAGTTTATTCTTTTATTATAAAACCAGTGGACTATTTTTTATGCTATTAATTTTTTCTACAATAGTAGATTATTTTATTGGGAAAAATATTTATAAGTCCGACGATAAATTTAAAAGGAAATTACTAGTTGCATTAAGTGTAATTGTAAACCTTTCGGTATTAGTTTATTATAAATACTCTGGTTTTTTTACCGAAAGTGTTAATTATATATTTGGGCTAGATATTACACCTGTTGATTTAATTGCACAATGGACAAATCAATTTGCAGGAACACATTTTACCATTGATAAAATTATTCTTCCAGTAGGAATTTCATTTTTTACATTTCAAACAATAAGTTATTCAATAGATATTTACCGAGGAAAATTAAAACCAGTTGACAGAATTATTGATTTTGGCTTTTATGTTTCATTTTTCCCACAATTAGTAGCAGGACCAATTGTACGAGCATCGGAATTTATTCCTCAGTTATATAAAAAATATAGCCTTACAAAAGCAGAATTTGGCTTAGCTATATTTATGATACTAAATGGATTATTCAAAAAACTTGTAATTGCCGATTACATTGCAGTCAATTTTGTAGATAGAGTTTTTAGTAATCCTACAACATTTTCGGGCTTTGAAAATTTAATGGCACTTTATGGTTATTCGCTACAAGTTTACGCCGATTTTTCGGGCTATACCGATGTCGCAATTGGTGTGGCATTGCTTATGGGCTTTAGACTTCCGTTAAACTTTAATTCGCCATATAAAGCTCAGCATACAGGCGAATTTTGGAAACGATGGCATATATCGCTTTCAACTTGGTTAAAAGATTATTTATATATTCCGCTAGGAGGAAGCCGAGGAACGGCCGCACGCACAAACGTAAACTTAATGATAACAATGCTTTTGGGCGGATTGTGGCACGGAGCAAGTTGGCAATTTGTAATTTGGGGCGGACTAAATGGAGTAGGGCTGGTAGTGTATAAATATTGGAAACAAATTAGTCCGTTTGATGGCAATAATACTTGGCCAGTAAGATTTTACGCTATATTTTTAACATTCAATTTTATAACAGCAACACGTATTTGGTTTAGAGCCGAAAGTATGCAAGCTGCAAATAGTATAATGCACCAAATAACACATTCGTTCTATTTTAATCAGATAATAGATGTGTTAGTGGCATATAAAATTATTTTTGGTGTAATGTTGCTTGGTTATGTAATTCACTGGTTGCCAGTTAAAACTAAAAATGCTTATAAAGAAATTTTTATATCGTTTCCGCAATGGGCAAAAGTTGCAGTAGTAACAGCTGCTGTATTAATTATTTGGCAAGCCAGAACTGCTGGTTTACAGCCATTTATTTACTTTCAATTTTAAAAGAACAATAAGATGTCAGAAGAAATTAATGAGAATAATGAATATAGCGAAATAATATTTTCGCCAAACATTATAGAATTTGTAACAGTCGCAAATCAGTACTGTATTTTTGTTGAAAACTATGCAGATATTGAAAAAAGAGAGTTTTTAGAAAAAGCTCATAAATTATTAGCTATATTATATGTAAAATCACTTAGTGCCGAAAAACCAGAAGTTACAGGCGATTATAATGTTGAAAAATTTGTTAATGAAATGGACTGGACAGTTTTAAGCGATAGAATTTCGGAGAAACTTGGCGAGCATGATAAATTTTTTGATGTAATAGACCCTACGAATCCTAACGAAACAATAAATATTAATTTTTCAGAATCATTAGCCGATATTTATCAAGATTTAAAAGATTTTACATCATTATATAAAATCTCTGTTGCCGAATCGGTAAACGAAGGACTATGGGAGTGCCTAAATAATTTCCAATATTTTTGGGGTCCACGCATAACAGCTTTAATGAAAGAACTACACACATTAGTTTATAGCGACACCGATTTATCTCAAAAAGCTACAACTCAAAAACCAGAAGAAGAACTACAAAAACCTAGCAATTGGGTTGATAAA
>JAOZLS010000237.1 GCA_029934705.1 Bacteroidales bacterium
TCGACACTTGGCGTAAAGCCTGTTCTTTGGTCTGCTCCAATATCTGGAGGGCTTACTCTTGCTTCATCATCAATATCGTCCCAATATCCACCCAAGTCTAATCCGTTTTGAAAAGTTATTGCTCCGTTTACATGCAGGTCAATATCCGATGCGTACATAGGGTTACATACATGTGAATTTGCTTCCATACCTGTGAGTGTTTGCCATTCGCTAAGATCTGTTGCCATATTTGCGGGCACTCCTTCTGTTCCCCACGAACCCATATACATAGCTTGAGAAAAATAGATATTGTAGTCCATATATATATCAGTTGTAATGTTTCTTATATAATTTGCTTCTCCCTTAACAGTTACATAACAATTATTTACAATATTGATATTATGACAAATATGAGTGTGGATTCCGCGAGATGAAGTATGAGAAGTAAGCAAATTAATATTGTTGTAATAGCAATTTACATAATTAGTTCCATCATCAAGAAAAATACCAACAGCTCTTGCATTATTACCTATGGTCATAAAATTATTTACAATTAGCATTTCATTGCTGGGTGTTCCTTCACAATGTCTTGCCATAATATTGCAGCCACTTGCTGTTTCAGAAACAAATTTATTTTTACTAATTAAAGTTGCATTATCGCAATAATCTAAATCTATGCAATTGTGAGTATTATAAGTTGAAACTGTTGTATATTCTCCCTTTTCCATAACAGGAGCGTCTGCATTTCTTATATATACACCATATCTGTATTGGTCTGTAAAATTAGTTCTGGAAATTAGTATTCCTTTTGATAGGTCAGTTGTTGTGTTTCCTTCAATATAAATTGCCGTATTCCCTTTATTCATTTGATTGTTAATGAATTTTAAGTGTTCATTTTTGTCGGTAGAAAAAACTAACTCTCTTCCGGCACTTGTTGATGTAGTGGTAAGTCCTTCAATAATACTATTTTCAAAAGTAATATTACTTGCTCCTTCTTTCATTGAAACAACACGTCCGTTAGTGCTTCCGAGAGATTTTAATGTAATGTTTTTGAATGTAATATTTTGATTTCCAGACATACCAACAGTGTAATTATCAACACCATCGGCATCAAATTCTAAACTTACGTCTGTATTTGTTCCGGACTGGGCTTGAAACAGCATATTGCTTGGTGAAAATTGTCCACAAGTCGGCATCATATCCACCTGTTCGTTGTAGATAGCTGTTTTTACATCGTAGGTTACCAAACTTGTAGTTCCGTTTGCTTTTACGTCATCTACTGCTGCTTGGAAAGTAGTATAATCGCTTGGTGCAACGCCTATTACTTTGGTTCCTGAAATTGGACTTGGCATTGCTGCATTTCTTTGGTCTGCTCCTATGTCGGGGGTTGCGTCTCTTACCTCTCCGTCTATATCGTCTGTAATTCCTTGTATGAGTAAACCTGCGTCAAGCACAGATGTACTTGAAACGTGCAAATCCGTTGCCGAAGTAAAAAGCGGGTCGCAATTTTTTGAATTACCTGATTGTGTTGTGGCTGCACGCCAAGCATCAAGGTCAGCTCTTGCACTGCCCCAGTATCCGAGTGAACCGGCATTTTCCCTATATAAATTATTATAATCAATAGTTATATTTGAAGCTGATAAAAAATATACAGCATATCCGGATTTTGACTGGAATATATTGTTGAATAAATTATAAGTATTACTACTTGAATATTGAAAAAAAGCACTACCGGTTGTAGCAATATTGTCGGAGCTTACTGGTGTAATTTGACCTGACGTGGCTGTTGGTGCTTGAAAATTTGAAGCGGTTGATATAGTTGAACAATATAGATTATTGTAATAAAAACTTTGATATTGACATCTGTAAGTATAAATTGCACACGAACCAACGTCTTTACCTATTTGAACCATATTGTTTGAAATTTCGGACATTTCATCTGTTGAAGCTATACAATAATGTAAATTAATTCCTATTCCGCTTGCGGTTGTTGTTGAAATTGAATTTTTACTAATAAGCATATCTTTACTACAATGATTCAAATCAAATCCACGATAATCATCTATTGTAGAATTAGTTGTTATAGTATTTCCTATAAATACTGGAGCAACAACAGCTTTCATAAAAACTGCGGCTTTTTCTTGATTAGTAAAAGTAGAATTTCTAATTTCAATAGGACCTTCATCGAAAACAGCTGTAGAAACACCCTGATAATAAACACCGAAAGCACCTTCCGTAAATACACAATTATCAAAAGTAGCTCCGTTTGAACCTTCCGTGTCGTACACTATTGACAAATCGGTTGTTGTAGCTGTTGTAGTTATTCCAGTTAAATTACATCTGTCGAAAGTACAATTTTCGGCACCGCCATTTAGTAAAACAACTGTTCCGTAGCTTGTATTTGTTGTAAGTGCCGTCATGTTTATTTGTCGGAAAATAATATTATCGTTTCCGTCTAATTTTACAACATAATTATCGCTTGCATTAGTTGCGTCAAATTGTAAATTTACGGTAGGCGAGCCTGTATTTGTTGCTTGGAACACAATATTATTTACTCCATAATTTCCACAAATTTGTGAGAAATCAATTTGTTCGGAATAAGTTCCATTATCAACATTAAAAGTTACTGTTCCAGAAGTTCCATTTGTTTGAATTGCTGCAATGGCAAGATTGAAGGTTGCATAATTTCCGGGTATTGTATAAGTTCCCGAAAGCGGAGCCGCAGGCAAAGTATTTCGCTGGTCTGCACCAATATCGGGAGTTGCATCACGAGCATCACTTTCGTAGTCATCTGTAATCCCAACTATTTGTGTTCCAGCATTTATTGTAATTGCAGAATTTACATGCAAGTCGGTTTCTGAAGTATATTGAGGGTCGCAATTTATTGAGTGTTTTGCTTTTTGGCTTCTTTCTCGCCAAGTATCTATATCTGCACAGTTTGCACCCCAGCGTCCTATATTTCCGCTTTCTCGGTTGTACAAAATATTATAATCCATGTTGTTGATAGCGGTTGTTGTAGAAATATAAATAGGTGTTCCGTTGCTTTTATCAACTACCGAAATATTATTTTCAATATTAATATTTGCTCCAGCTACACAATTTATCCATATTGCTTCTGCTCCGCTTGTGTAAACTGTCATGTTTACATTGTTATAATAAACATTTGTGTTTGTGCAGGTTTCAACGTAAATACCATGATTTCCACGACTTTGTATGTAATTATTTGATATTTCACTTGGAGAACTGCTTTTAGCATCACAAAAACGTGTCCAAACAGCATCGTTTGGTGCATTTATAGCTGTTACAGTGTTTTTTTGTATCTTGAAATTATTATCGCAATAATCAAATCTTATTGAAGATGTTCGTGCATCATCGCAGGTGTTTGAGAGAACTTCGGGAGCATCAATATACATAAGCCAAATATTGTAATAATAACTGTCGTCTATCGTATTGTTAGAAATTTCCAGATTTTGTTGTAAATCTGTTTCAGATAATCCATAAATTGTTATACCGCTATGTCCACCTGAAATTTCATTATTAGTGATAGTTATATTATCGTTGTTTTCTCCTTCGGAATAAATAACTCTTGTGTTAGCGTTAGATGCAGCAGCAATTCCTTCAATTTTATTTCCGTCAAGGGTGATATTACTTGAATTATTATCAATCAAAATGACTTGTCCATAAGTTGTCTCCAACGATTTTATGCCAAGATTTTGGAAAGTAACATATTCGGCTTCGTCAAATTTGAGTGTAAAATTATCGGTTACATTTGCCGAAAATTCAAGTCTGTCGGTTGTATTATTAGTATTTGAAATAAAAGTAATTGTGTTAACATCACTTACTCCGCAAATATATGGAACGGTAACTTGTTCGTTGAAAACTCCTGTTACTGTAAAAACAATTGGTCCGTCTATTCCATTTGTTGTAAGGGCTGTAATAGCTGCGGCAAAAGAAGTGTAGTTATTTGCACCTGCTCCACCTACATCAATGGTTTTTGCACCGCTTATGGGTGTTGCCAAAATATTTTCAAAACTTATTCCAAATTCAATATTAAAATTTTCATATATGGAAGAATGATTTCCTGACGATGTTACAGTTTCAGCCCCTGTGTTTGTAACAGCATTTGGGTCGTTTTCCCAAGTAATGTCAGCGTTGTTATCCCTAACAGTAAAAGTAAGTTGATTTTCATTACCTGCATTAATATCCGGATTAGACAAATAATTACTGTAAACATCAGAATGTGAAACATTTGAACTTCCGTAAGTAAAAACGCCCCAGTATCTGTCATCAGAAATTGTAGCCATACAATTTGGAGCAGTTGTAGGATTTGCAGCAGCATCAACTCTGTATAAATGAGCAAGTTTTGGATTTCCCTGAATGTTACTAAGTGTAAATATATCTCCATCAGCATGAGTTAATTGTAGCGTAACGTCTGACCAACAAATAGAATTATTATTATTATCAATATCAGAAGCTACCCAAGCCGAATTATTCATATTTGTGAGAGTACCGTTGCTTGTTCCAGTTGCGTCTGTTGCTGTTGTTCCTGAGCCGTCTTCCATCCTGTAATATCCTGAAAGACCGCTTTCGCCTCCTGTTAATATCTGACAGGAATAGTTTTGTAGTTCGGTTTCTGTAAGTGCTTTGTTCCATATTTCGAGTTCGTCAATTTTTCCGTCAAATAAGTTTTCATAAGCAAGAGAAATACTGTTGTAATTTGTTCCAATTACTGTATTTGTTGAAGTTTCAGCATTCTGATTTGTTGTTAGGTTTTCATAAAACACGCCATCAATATATAATTTAATATTTGAACCGTCTTGAATTTGTGCAATATGATACCAAGTACCTATTTCGGCTTGAAAACTTGAAGTATAATATTCACCGTTTACATAAGTTTGATAATAATTTAAGGCATTTAATTGCATTAAAACACCATCATTATCGCCTTGTTCGTCAGAAAAAAGAGTTTGTGTTTCTTCTCTGTCGGCTTTAAACCAAAAAGCTACTGTATATTCTCCGGCTGTACCTCCTGAAATATAATTCAAATTACCAAAATCGACATAATCGTCGTTTGCATCAAAGCTTAGTGCGGTTGCATTTGTGAAATTGCATGAAGCGTAATTGTATGTACTTACATCTCCAATAGGAGCAGCGGATAATCTCCACTCATCATCATCGTCGTTTGTTAAAGTTCCGTGATAATTATTTGCTGTTGCATCAGTAACGGCTGTTGCTGTTCCATTTGTGTTTTCGTCCATTCGGTAATATGCCAATAAATCTACTTCTGTTCCGATTAATTTTTGGCACATATTTGTTTTTATTTCTGTTTGTGTTCTCACATCGTCCCAAATACGAACTTCGTCAATGTCGCCGTCAAAAAAATCATCTGGAGTTGCACCTACGCCATCAAATTCACAGCCTATTCCCCAAAAATCAGCGACATTATTATCTTCAAGAAAAACTGTAAAATCATATTGCCAATTAAATTCTCCATTAACATAAATTGTTACTCTTGTTATGTCTTGATTTGTTCCTTGCGTTATAGTTTTTTCAACGATACAAGCAACGTGTTTCAACTCGTAGTTAACATCTCCTGTTATGTAACTTTGCCCATTTATTGATACTCCTACCTGTCCATTTACTGAATAAAGCATAAAGTCATTTTCCTGTAAAGGAGAATGTTTTGAAAAACAATAATCCGCTTGTGCCCTATCATGGTCTATCCACATTTCTACTGTAAATGTTTTGTCTGAAATAGGAATATTTGGTAGCTCCACCCAGTCGTTTGCACCGTCGAAATTTATGCAATATCCCGAACCGGGTTCTTGTGCATAAATATCATTAAAAAAAAATAAGGAAATCACGAATAAAAAGAATACAGTTTTTTTCATTGGTAAATGATTTAATTGATTTGTTAAATAATTGTTTGTTTATAGTGTAAATTAATAGGAACTTTACTTGTAAGCACTAAGTGCTATTTATTGTTGCATAAGCAATTCTGCAAAATTATATTAATTAACAATTTACGGATAAGCAAATATACAATTAATTTTTCATAGGTGCTTATTATATTTTTGTTCAGCAAAAGTAAAGTCATTTTATTTTTGCTGAAACTTTATTTAATAAATATTTTCTCTATATTTAATAAAAACTTGAGATGCGTCCCAGTTAATTGTTCCATCGCACAAATTAGTCTTCCATGAGTTGTCCCAATTTATGTCAACTGTGTGTGCAACTATATTTTGATTATCAAGGCTTATATTACTTACTTGAATGTTATTTGCATTTACCATAAAAGTAAATAGCATTATTACTGTTGTTAAAATTATTTTTGATTTCATGAAAAAATAAAATTTATTAATTTATGATTTAGTTATAATGGAACTTACTACAATAAATTGAGATTTTATATAATTATAGTTACGATGTTTTTTTCTGTAACTAATAACAGTTTGGGGCTAATTAGAGTTATACTAAATAATTTTGTTTAGCATACGTTTACTTAAATTATGAAAAATTCAATGTAATATTTTAAACATATAAATAAATCTAACCATTGTCAAGTTTGATGTGTTTGAATTTAAAAATTAGAGCAAGCTTTGTTGTGTAAACAGCTTTATTTATAAATCACTACA
>JAOZLS010000238.1:0-4400 GCA_029934705.1 Bacteroidales bacterium
ACTCGAAAGTAACTAATTATTACGCTTCAAAAATAAATTTAAACATCTCAATTAAAAATGTAGATTTTCTTCTTTTCAGAAGTTTTGAATTAAACCAAATATTAATTGATAATAATAAGGATACATTATTATATATTGAAAAATTAATTATTAAGCTTGATTCCCTAAATTTCGAAAAGAATGATTTCTATGCTGAAAAAATAATATTTGAAAACTTGAAAATAAAATATGAAATTGACAAAAACGGTATTTCAAATATTTATAATATTATAAAATACTATACTGAAGGCTCAAATAATAATGACTCTGCAAATTATAATATTTTTTGTAAAAATTTTATTGTTGAAAATTCAGAATTTCAATTTATAGATAATAGCATAGAAACATCTCAACCAAAGAAAACAGACTTTGATTACAAAAACATATACCTAAAAAACTTTAATGCCAAAATATTAGATACAAAAATTGACAGCAACCAATATGAATTTACAATAGAAAAACTGAGCTTTAATGAAAAATCAGGTTTTCAAGTTTCTAATCTTAATTTTAAAACTATATTTAAAAATAATGAACTCGCAATTACTAATCTAAAACTTCTTACTAATAACTCGGACTTAGATTTAAAATCCATAAATTTTAAATTTAATGATATCAGTGATTTTAAAGATTTTCAAGAAAAAGTAAACACTGAAATTATTATACAACCATGCAAAATTTCGTCTTATGATTTAAAATTCTTTCATAACAATTTTAAAAAGATAAATATATCTCCTCACTTTTCAGGAAAAATTCAAATATCGCCCGACAGTATCTTTTTTAAAAATTTCAAACTTCAACTTTCAAGAAATACAAAACTAAGATCAACATTTTCAATAAAACACTATATTGATAGCTCAAAATTAAAAGTCGAAACTTATAATTTTATATCACAGATTGATGTCTCTGATTACAATAAATTTGAATTATTTAAACTAATAAATAGTAAATTCACTTTAAAAAAAGACTATCTTTTCTTATCAAAATTCTCATTTGCAGGTAAACTATTATATACAAAAAACAACTCGTATATTACCGGTGTTTTAAGTACTAAAATTGGAGAAATTCATGCCAAAATTGAAAATATTTATAATGATAATTTACAAACTATAGACATAAAAATGTCTAGTAAAAGTATTAATACAGCACGAATATCTGGTATTCCCGAATTAAAACAAACAAGTATATCATCTAATACACAAATATATATAGACAACAATAATACAAGCTATACAACTAGCATTCAATTAGATAAACTACATTACAAAAGTAATGTTTTTAATAATATTACAATAATTGATAACTATAAAAACAACAATCATTCGATAGAAATTACAAGTAAAGACTCAAGTTTACAAAGTACAACAAGTATAATTTACAATAATATACAAGGCTCATATAACATAAAATTAAAATCGCAATTAGACTATATAAACCTAAGCAAAATAAATATTGACACAATACATAACAACGCTATTTTTAAAGGATATTTAATTACTGAATTATCTGCTAAAAACATTTTTGATATTACAGGGTTTCTCGAAATCACAGATTCAAAATATCTATTAGAAAATGATAGTATTTTATTAGACACCTTTCGTTTAACTTCTGAAAATATCGAAAATCAAAAAATTATAAAATTAAAATCAGATTATCTTAATTTGGACATTCGAGGAATATATAATCTCAATAATTTAGAACGCTCTCTCAATAATTTTATAATTGAGTATATTCCGACTTTTAGCAAGCTAAATAAAGAAATAATTTTGAAGAAGAATAAAACAGATATAATAAATTTTACAGCCGACTTCAAAAACTTAGAAAAAATAAATAAATATTTTTTCCCTGAAATTAATATTGGAAACTCATCACATACTGAATTTTACTTTAATGCTAAACAAGCAAAATTCGATTTCTACAGCACATTTCCGCTATTTAAAATACATAATACAACTCTTAAAAATTTAAAAATTGACGCATTTACTCTTAATAAAGTCCTAAATTTTAATATAAATAGTAAATTTAAACCAGATTCTAGCTCTATAAATTATACACATACATTTTTATATAATGGCTTATTAACTGCAAATACCTTAAAATCAATTATTAGCTGGCATAATTCTGACACAATTATTTATGGTGGCGATTTTTCTTTTACAAGTAATTTTACTGTAAAAAACGATAGTAAAATAATAAAATCCTACATCTCCCCTACCCAAATTACAATTGCAAATACCGTTTGGAATATAAAAGGTGAATCTGCTATCTACAAGGATAATAGTCTTAAAATAAACAATTTACAAATAAATAATAACAAGCAGAAAATTTTAATAAATGGGCTAATTGGCGAAAACTTTAATGATGTTTTATCTGCCGAAATATATAATTTTAACATAAATAGAATTAGCAATTTGTTTATGAAAAATAAACTTGCAGTTAATGGTAAATTTAATGGTAATATACTTATACACAGCCTATATAAAAATCCTTTTCTCGAATTAATTTGCCGAATTGAGAACTTGAATATTAATAATGAAGACTTTGGCGATTTAGCACTAATCGCAGAGCAAGATTCAACCGAGAACTCATACAAAATAACGGCATCGGCACTAAATGGTGAAAATAGATTTACAATTGAGGGCAAACTTTTTGAAAACAACGACATTGACTTTAATATTTTAGCTAATAAATTAAACTTAAATATTATTTTACCTTTTATTAAAGATGACTTTATTATTAACAAAGGCCACATTTATGGTAATGCACAAATATTTGGAAATATCAGTAATATACAATGGTTAGGGACAATGAGCATGAAAAATATTTCTATAACAAATAAATATTTAGGTACACAGCTAGACTTTTCAACAATAATTGCCTTAAATAAAAACCACCTAATGATTGCCAAAACTAAAATTACCGACTCCGAAAATAATATTGCACATTTTTGGCTTAATGCTACACATAATAATTTCAAAAACATTAATTACACACTTGAATTTACTACCAATAATTTTATTTTATTAGACTCTGAATCTAGAAATTCAAGTGGTGTTTATGGTAAAATATATGCTTCGGGACAGGGAGTTATTACCGGGAATGATGATAAAATCGCCATTGATGCAGAGTTAACTACAATGTCAAATTCAGACTTATTCTTTGTTACTATTGAAGAAGATTTGGATGAAAACAACAATTATATATTTTTTAATGACACCAAAAATATCACTAAAATTAATAAAGAAACAACTGATTTTAAAAATATTTTGCTAAACTTCAACCTTCATATTAAACCTGAAACTAATTTTACAATTTTTTTAGATCAAGCAACTGGCGATGCACTCTCGCTTAGCGGAGACGGACTTCTGAATATTAAAACTGACAATATTGGTAATATTAACATTATTGGAAAATATAATATTTCCAAAGGAAAATATAATTTTTATATAGAAAATGTTTATGGTAAAGAATTTATTGTTGATAAAAATAGTAAAATCACTTGGGATGGTTCGCCTTTTGATGCAAACTTGTCTTTAGTAGCAACTTACAAAATTAAAAAAGCCAATATATACAATCTTACACTAGACGAAAAATATCTTAATACGAATTTACCAGTAAACTGTAAAATTCTTATTTACAATAAATTAATGAAACCAGACATTACGTTTGATGTTAAAATCCCAGAGAAAGGAAACATTTCGCACGAAATGATTAATGGCTTACCACAAGATGAAATTAATAAACAATTTTTATCTTTGTTACTGTTCGGCAGTTTCATACCTTTGCCTGGTCTCGTTAAAGAACAAGAAATTGAATCTAATTACGAAATTAAAGTTGGCGAAATTCTGGCTAGTCAGTTAGGTTCACTTGTGTCAATGCTTAGTAATAATTTTGAAGTTGATTTTAAATATAACCAAAAAGGTGTAAAGAATTCGGATGAAATAGAAGTTGACTTTTCAACAAGCATACTTGACGACAGAATATTAATTAATGGTAATGTTGCAAAAGGCGAATATAGAAATTCAACAAATAATATTGTTGGAGATTTTGAAGCCGAAATAAAATTATCAAAAGAAGGAAAATTAAAATTAAAAGTTTTTAATAAATCAAACAGAAATATAACCGACGATAAGGGACCTTACACTCAAGGGATAAGCATATTTTACAAAAGGAATTTTAATAATATTTTCAAATCAAAAAAGAAAAAATATAAAGAAGAAAAACAAAATGGAAAATGACTTTTTGAAATTTATTAAATTAAATAATCTTTTCACTAAAAAAGATAAAATACTAGTTGCATTTAGTGGTGGAGCTGATTCTGTTGTTTTAGCAAGCCTACTTAAAGCGACAGGCTACTCCATTGT
>JAOZLS010000238.1:4410-6610 GCA_029934705.1 Bacteroidales bacterium
ACATTGCCCTAGCCCATTGTAATTTTAATTTACGAGGTAATGATGCTGATAATGATCAAGAATTTTCTAAGAATTTTGCACTACAAAACAATATACAATTTTACACAATTAGCTTTAATACAATTGAATTTGCTAAAAGCAATAAAATATCAATTGAGCAAGCAGCACGAGATTTAAGATACACTTGGTTTGAAGAAATTAGAGCCCAAAATAATTTTGATTATATTGCTACTGGGCATCACCTAAATGATAATATCGAAACTGTTTTTATAAAATTAACTGCTGGAACTGGAATTAATGGGCTTGCAGGAATTAAACTGAAAAATAATAAAATTATAAGACCTCTCCTATTTGCAAAAAGAACTGAAATTGAAAATTATTGTACAATCAATAATATTAATTTTAGAACAGACAAATCAAATTTTGAGAATAAATATACCCGAAATAAATTTCGAAATATAATACTGCCACTATTTAAAGAGCTAAATCCTAACTTTGAAAACACTTTTAATAAAAATATAGAAATATTTAATGGTGTTAAAAAAATATATGAAAACGCCGTAAAAGTGGCAAAAAACGAATGTGTTACAAATGATAGCTTATATACTTATATAAATATAAAAAAGCTACTCTCCCTCGAAGCTCCCGAAACATATTTATATGAATTTATTAAAGACTTCGGCTATAATTCTGCGGATACCTCAGACATTTATAAATCATTAAATGGTGAAACGGGTAAAATCTTTCTAACAAATAAATTTTCGTTATTAAAAGACAGAACAAATCTTATAATAAAAAGAACAAATTCAAATAAAAACATTTTTCCTTTAATTATTAAAGATATTAATTCTGTAAATTCATCTTTACCATTTAATTTTTCAAAAGAAATAGTTACAAAATCATTGTCAATACCTAATAATAAAAATATTGCTTATTTAGATGCTAGTAAAATTAAATTTCCAATTACTATAAGACATTTTGCTGAAGGCGATTATTTTTATCCTATAGGGTTAAATGGTAAAAAAACATTGAGTGATTATTTTAATGATTTAAAATTAAATAAATTTCAAAAAGAAGGAATTCTTATTATTGAAAGCAACAACAAAATTATTTGGGTAGCAGGAAAACGAATTGACGATAGATTTAAAATTAGTAAATCAACAAAAGATATTATTATCATAAATTACTCTGATAAGAACATTAGGCTTTAATTTAAAATGGCAATGTCATTTTGCCTATTTAGGTTTTATACTTTTTGTATCGTAAAAAAAAAGTAGAACCTTTTCCTTCTTCGCTTTCTGCCCAAATTTTCCCACCATGTTTTTCTACGAACTCTTTACATAATATTAATCCTAAACCTGTTCCTTTTTCTTTTTCGGTGACTTGTGTTGAGATGTTTTTGTCTATTCAAAATAAATTATCAATTCTATCATTTGGAATACCTACACCAGTATCTTCAACTGAAATTTCAACAAAATCATTCTGTTTTTGAGAAGATATTATAATACTACCACCTCTATGCGTGAATTTTATTGCGTTTGATGTTAAATTTCTTAATACTGTTGCAATCATATTTCTGTCTGCAAAAATTATTTCATTTTCGGAAATGGTATCTAAAACTTGAATGTTTTTTTTATTTGCCACTTCTTACAAATCGAATATTGTCTCGAATAGCAATATTTCTAAATACAGTTCTTCTGATGTAAATGTTATTCTTCCAGACTGCGAACGAGACCAAGTCAGTAAATTTTCAAATAATTTATACGCCCATTAAGCCTGTCGGCAAATCATAATCACCGATTATTGTAAAACCTGGTTTGCCTATCCAAATTTGTTTAATTAAAGTTATACTACATCCATTATAACTAAGATATGCCTTCATCCAACCACTCGCACTTATTGAGTTATTTTTTGCTCTAACTTTGTACAAAGTTGTGACTAGACCGCTTACATGGATCAGAAGTAGGATACGATATTGCATTTGGAAACATTGGAAGAAATCCAATAAACGAATGAGAAGTTTTATCCGTTTAGGCGTGCCTCAAGGTCAGGCTTATGCACTTGTGCTGAGCGGAGACGAAGTATGGTCTCGCTCACGCGTGGGTGGTTGGGCAATAGCTCAAAGTCCTATGATGAAAACTACTGTAACAATTAAGCGTTTACAACAAAAAGGCTATGTTTCTTTTACAACTCAACTTTC